>NZ_JCACKO010000141.1:0-154521 GCF_059505445.1 Brasilonema angustatum
CGACTATTCAAGTGCAAAGCACCCACAGGTTGATAACCCGCAACTTGGGTTATTATAGATCAGTTAAAAACTCCGGAGGATTAAAAGCGCCATGCCGAATTTTATGGTACGTCAGCGGAAAACAAACGGAAGGTAAAGGTAAAGGTTTCAGCGGAGTAGAAGCAATTCGAGCCTCCTCTCGTCTTGATGAAGTCATCATTGGTAAACCTAAGGAGCTATATCAACGTTTCCAACGACTAGGTGTGTATAAGTTCAGTGATATTTTAAATATAAACATAGATAAAGATGGAAATATTATGGCTCTTCGTTTTAGTGATATCGAGTTATTCACTTCACCTGTAACCTTAAAGAAACTTCAAAAACTATCATTTTTAAATTTCTTACTTATATCACCTTATAAAATACCTCAATTTTTATTGAATCAAGTGTATAATTTAGGTGTATTAAATCAAATATGAACGGTAGAAAATGCCTAGTAATATCCTGCTACTATCAATACGTCCTAAATATGCAAAAAAAATATTTGAGGGTAATAAGAAAGTAGAACTGCGGCGGGTTCGTACTCGATTAGATAAGGATGACTTAGTGCTAGTCTACGCTTCGTCTCCTCAAAAAGCTTTGCTCGGCTATTTTGAAGTAGATAGTATTTTGGAAATTCCGATTCATAAGTTCCCGGAAGACCTTAATAAAATTTGGAATCAAGTGGGTAAAACAGCGGAAATGACCCGGAAAGAGTTTGATATTTACTATGCGAATGCTTCTCTAAGTGTATGCATCTTTTTAAAAAATGTTCAACTCTTACCTGAGCCTGTAAATTTAACACGTTTAAGAGAGGAATTATCTGACTTTAGACCGCCACAAAGTTATCATTACCTAACAGAAAATGATTTTCAGACTATTAAATATCTAGCGCAAAATAATACTTCTAGTGTTTCTAATTATTAAGTGTTTTATAGCAGAAGTCAGAAGTAAAAAGGTTTTTTCTATCTAGCTTTTATACCTCAGCCTTGCACCTTATTTACTTGCAATATGCTGTATTTATGAATTAGACACAATTTCCAGTATACGATTAGATAATGTTAGCTCACAAAAAAGATGAATTTGCAAGGCTATTTCAGGAGTTTTTAAACTCATATCCTTACACACCCGCTGGCCTACATCATACAGCAGCCTATGAAAAACAGCGTCAGCAAGGGAAGAGAAACTTTGAGGCGATCGCAGCAGCAGCAGACTTTGGAGAAGACGTAATAGAATTAGTCGTGCTGCAACTACTACCTTACCCAGACGCAACTAAAAATCGTGAAAGGGGAGCTTGGATTCATATTAGTTCATTTGTCACCAAAGATATAAAAGAATCTTTTGAGGCATCAATGTGGATAAAGCCAGAAGACTGGCAGTATATTGCTTTGGCGATTTTAAATTTTGTTCGCCACTGCAATGATGATCCAAAGCAGTTGTCAGCAGCTTGTGTGAATTTTTCGCACCTGCCTTATGCTCAATATTTACCAATAGGAACAATCACGCCTATCCTTAATGCACTCCGACCAGAGGAATTTCTACTAATTAATAACCAATTGATACAAGTGATTAACTATTTTTCAAATACAGTTTATACGGAAAAACTAACTGATTATCCTAAATTGAATGTCACTGGAAAAAAGCTGATAGCAGAACTTTCCCAGCAGATGCACCAATCTGGTGTACCAGCTTTGAGGGATGATGACTTGTTCGATATGTTCTCTCACTGGTTAGTAGCTGTTAAAAAGTATAATTTTATTGGCAAGGATGACCCACGATTTCAAGAAGTAGAATTGCAACCACAATATAGCTTAGCTGAATGCGCTGAAAAAATTGGCTTGAATGAAGCAGAACTAGAAAGCTGGATACGCGCAATTAATCGCAAAGGACAAGCAATATTATATGGCTCCCCAGGGACTGGGAAAACTTTCATTGCAGAAAAACTTGCCCAACACTTAATAGGTGGCGGTAATGGCTTTTCTGAACTCGTGCAATTTCACCCAGCATACTCTTATGAAGACTTTATTCAAGGCATCCGTCCTCAAAACGAAGATGGAAAATTAACATATCTGCTGCTTCCAGGTCGTTTTGTACAATTCTGTAAAGAGGTAGAAAATTGTCAAGGTATTTGCGTTTTAATAATAGACGAAATCAACCGTGCAAATTTAACTCAAGTTTTTGGTGAATTAATGTATCTCCTAGAGTACCGCGACAAAGAAATTCCCCTCGCTGCTGGTAACAAATTTCGCATTCCCACCAACATTCGTATCATTGGCACGATGAACACAGCAGATAGATCAATTGCTTTAGTAGATTATGCATTACGCCGCCGCTTCGCATTTATTGAACTCCGCCCAAACTATGATTTGTTGCGGCGCTATCACCTGAAAACAGATTTTGCAGTCGAGGTGTTAATTAAAATTTTAAACTATATCAATCTAGCTATTTCAGACAAAAACTATGAAATAGGTATTTCGTTTTTCTTAACAGATAAACTGAGTGAAGATATTGAAGATATCTGGCGCATGGAAATTGAGCCTTATTTAGAAGAATACTTCTTTAACCAGCTAGAAAAAGTCAATGAATTTCGCTGGGAGAAAGTCAAGCAACAGTTATCATTATGAAGTCAGAAAAACCAAGAATTATAAAACTGACTGAATATGCAACAAAGTCATGTCAGGCTGATGAAATACCCGAAGGAGTAGGAATAGAGTTATTTAAGAAATATAAAAACCAAATAGATATAGATTTTCCTACCTATAAAACGGGTAATAAATGGCAAATAAAATCTAATGGATGGGTAGGTTATATTCCTTTAAGCACTGAAATTGCTTTCAAACTCAATCCCAAAGTGCCTATCACAAACCTCTTTGGAATGCTAGAGTATGCCTATCATTTAAAAAGTTTCCGCTTTTTGGAAGGGCTGATGGATTGCGAATCTCTAGAGGAATTTTACAACCATCTTGCTTATGTCTTAGCCCTGCGAATTCTAGAGCGTTGTCGAAAAGGATTATATCGTACATACTTACCTCAAAGAAAAGAACTAAGCTATGTACGGGGAAGGTTAGATGTGCAACAAGCTATCCAAAATCAGTGGAATATTAAACTTAAATGCCACTACGAAGAACATAAGGCTGATATTAAAGAAAACCAAATTCTCGCTTGGACACTTTTTATTATTAGTCGCAGTGGTTTGTGTTCACAAAGAGTATCTCCAATGGTACGAAAAGCTTATCATGCCCTGCAAGGATTGGTAACCCTGCAACCCTGTCATTCACAAGATTGTATCGGGCGACAGTACAACCGCTTGAATGAAGATTATCGATTGTTACACAATCTCTGCCGATTCTTCTTAGACAACATTGCACCAACTCATGAAAGAGGCGATCGGACAATGCTACCCTTTCTCGTCGATATGGCAAAGCTTTATGAAAGTTTCGTTGCACAATGGCTGAAGGAAAACACGCCAAAAGCTTATTTTTTCAAACAGCAACATCAGGTAGAAATAGGTCAGAATCGACGGTTTTCTATCGACCTACTACTGTGCGATGCTGCGACTAGCAAAATATTAGCAGTGTTGGATACCAAGTATAAAGCTCCTGATAAAGCAGCAGATGCTGACATTCATCAAATGGTAAGCTATGCCACAACTACTCAGTGTAACCAAGCCATTTTGATATACCCAAAACAGCTCACACAGCCTTTGGATGTTAAAAGTGATGACATCCGAATCCGCAGCCTGATCTTTTCCCTAGATAATAACCTTGATAACGCAGGTCAGACTTTCTTAAAAAACCTTCTCGCCCTTTCTTAATTCATTTCTCCCACTCCCCTCATCGCCAACAACGCCGTCCCATAAGCTGCTTCCATATTCACAGGACGGACTACAGGAACCCGCAAAATTCGCTCCCTAATCGCCGTCCAAGTAGAATTCGCCGCACCACCACCAGCAGTATAAACTTGGGTTAATCGCTCAGCTCCCAATTCTTGCAATAATTCATACCCTCTTGCTTCTATCCGAGCAATGCTTTCTAGCAACCCATGCAAAAATTCTACGTTACTATCTGGACGTGGTTCCAGTCTTGGCAATAAATTTGAGTCATTTATCGGAAAGCGTTCCCCAGCTTTCAACAACGGATAATAATCCAACTTGCTGACTTTTGACCCATCGATTTCACAACTCAAGCTTTCTAATTCAGCTTTAGTAAAAAATTGCTGTAGCACTGCACCTCCTGTATTGGAAGCACCCCCAGTCAGCCACAAATCCCCGAAGCGATGGCTATAAATCCCGTACCTCGAATCTTCCACGCGGGTATGACTCAACAGCTTCAGCACCAGTGTTGAACCAAGCGAAGTCACTGCTTCACCGCTTAATTTGGCACCACTGGCAAGAAAAGCTGCAATACTGTCAGTCGTCCCAGCACACACCATGCAATCTCGACGAAACCCGAATTGATCTGCAATCTCAGAGCGTAATTCTGCAATCGGAGTTCCAGGAGTTATGACTTTTGGTAGATGAATTTTGATTTTTAAGTTTTCTAGCCATTCTGGATATTTCAACTCTTCCACGTCATAACCCAGCTTTAAAGCATTGTGGTAGTCAGTAATACCCAACTGCCCATGCAGGAGAAATGCTAGCCAGTCTGCTTGATGCAGGAAATATCTGGCTTGAGCAAAAGATGGCAATTGAGACATCCACAGAAGTTTGCCAAGGCTGGAAGTAGCACTTAAGACTGTATGATTTGCAGGCGCTATGCTTCTTAATTCCTCCATCACCACTGCTCCCCGTGCGTCGTTGTATAGCAGGGGTGCGTCTACAGGTATCCCCGCAGCATCACACAGCAGAACTGTGGAAGACGTACCGTTGATCGCAATTGCTCTTACTTCTCGCCGCAATTCTTGAGGAATTCGCTCAAGCAAGCTAAACAAAGCTTTCTGCCAAGAATTTGCCAACTCAGATACTTCTGACTTCTCAAAGGGAAATCGCCCCTCCGCTTGAACACAAGCTTGCTCGTCAACAACCACTGCTCTTGCACCGGACGTGCCAAAGTCAATTCCCAAATAAAAATTCATATATAGCAGTCGCCAACTCTATTAGGACATATAGCAAGGAACGCTTAACGCTTAACGCTTAACAGAGTTGAAAATCTCGTCATGTCTGTATTTTCTCATTAGTTCATGTCCTAATCTACCTAGCAACCGCTATTATATAATTTTTCTTTATATTAATTCATAACTAATGACTAATCACTAATCAGATAGGACTCCTATTTGATTTTTGTGAAAGTGCCTGGGTTCTGCGCTTAAAAAGCTCAGTGTACCCCCAACAGCATTTTTTCTGTTCCCTGCTCACGCCAGGTGCTACAACGGGGGGAACCCCCGCAACGCACTGGCTCCCCTGCTCCCTATTCCCTACTCCCTGCTCCCTATTCCCTACTCCCTGCTCCCTACTCCCTGCTCCCTGTTGCCTATTCCCTGTTAAGCGTTCCCTTAGTTATTGTTTCATCTTGTAACAACCTATTCCCCTATCTTGGCAAAACAGTGAAAAGTAGTAAACGAAATGTTCAATATCTGAGGTTTAAAACAATGGCTATTTCAGATACTCAAGTGTACATTGCCCTTGTTGTAGCGCTGATTCCAGGTCTTCTGGCTTGGCGGTTGTGTACAACACTCTACAATTCATAAGACTCGCAAGAGCTGAGTTACCTGGTAGTACAGGGTACAGTTCTCGGACTTTTGCGGTTTAGTATCGTAATTTGTTCGAGACTGTATACGTATAAATGCCAGGTTTTTTACTTGACAGACGATCAGTGTACCAAGTACGAAAAAATTGAAGTAATATGGCAGCTAAACAAAACTGTAAAAGGCGCAGGTGTGCATTTGGCATGCGTCTACTCATTTAGCGAGGTTCCTTTTATCACCATGAACGCATTTCAACCCTCTAGACTTCCGGTACAACCACCACAACAGCGTCGAGTCACTCCTCGACGGAAGCGGCATCTTCGTCAACGCTCTTATCAAGTGATGGCACTGGAAAGTACGGCAAAGATAGCTGTTAACGTTGTGATTTCAACAGCAGCAGTCTCTGCTCTCATGCAGCTTTTACCTTATCATTGGTCGCAGCAAGAAAAATTACGAACTATCCGTATTGATGTCAATCAGATGGAAGAACGTGTATATCAGTTGCAGGGAGAATTTAGCCGTAACTTTGATCCGCGCCAAGCTAAGATGATTATGCAAGAACAGGGCTATCGATTTGACCCTAATCAGCGTCAGGTCGTGTTCCCAAAAGATACTATAGAACATAAACAACTAGAATCAAACTAATTCCGTTCCTTGTAATTGCCATTCCATAAATAAATTTGGAATTTAGTAGTAAGGCTAAAAGCTGATAGTTCATAGCTAGTCGCTTACTATCTAGGAGCTATATAGTTATCATCTATTAGCCATTACACCGTTATCAGGATGTTTCTAACTCTGTGTTTCATACAGAGGCTATGCCAGTGATGATAAATGCAATGTCTACCAGGTAGGATGCTGCGTTGGTAGCAACTCGTGTAACCAATTTTCGACTTGTAAACGTAAGTGTGAACCGGACTCTACCTTTTTGAAGCTAGGATAAGGTAGTTCAATTAAGGCACGACGATAATCGGCGATCGCACAATTCCAGTCTCCCCAAAGATGATAAGTCCTACCTCGTTCTGCTAGAACATGACCTTCTAACTGACCAAACAGCAGAGCAACCTCAAAATTTTCAATTGCCTCCTCGTATTGCCCTAAATCGCGCAAGGTTATACCTCGGTTTATCCACGCCCTAACGTGGCTTGGGTTGAGATCTAAAGCCCGATCATAATCAGCAATTGCTTCTAATAACTCTCCACATGCGGCATAGTAATTTGCCCGGTTATTATAAGCACTGGCTAATTTCGGATTAAGTTGCAATGCTGTGTTATAATCGCAAAACGCTTTTTGCGTTTCACCACTTTGAAAATAAATTAGCCCTCGATTGTTGTAATCAATAGCGTTGTGCGGATGACGATGAATTAATTGATTCAACAGGGCGATCGCCTCAATGTAATGACCTTGTTGGGCTTTTGTTATAGCATCTGAGCGCAAGTAGGTGTCCCCAAAAGATTTACTGCTACCGTTAGTCCCTTGCTCCTGTCGTACTTTTGTAGTGTGTGAGACACATGGGTTGCGGTGATTTTGTTCGCCACCAAATGGGAAAGATGAATGATTGTTCATATATTACTACCTGAGCTGCTTGCTCTGTGAGATCAACTTATAAGGTTCCAAGCTTCTGTGGTTTTCTAACTGTGTCACTTGTTAAGGTGTCTATGAGTCATTCATAAGTATGGAATAAAAATGTCACAAGTCCTTATAGTGTGAGAGTTTACGGCGTAAAGAGCCAGAAGCTCTTTAACCAGATAAACGTAAAGCATACCCAATAGATGCTTGAATCTAATAATTGATACGTCTTCCCCAAGGTAAATTCCAGATAATATAAAGATCAATTTAGTAGACTATTCAAGTAGCGTGGGCAACAAATTGATAAAATGCCAGAACGCCCCCATGAAAAAAACTCCCCAACTCAAGTGTCAGAGCACAGAAGAACAAAAACACCTCTTATAGTGCGTTGCGGAATTCTAAATTTTCTTATTGTTCGTATTGATAAAATATTCTTATGACAACCGAAACCTCCTACTCCAATGCTCCTGATTTAACAGCCGATGATTACATTGTGATCGGATTGGCAACTTGCTTTGTCAAAGAAGATGGAGAAGTATATCAAGTTGAAGTTCTAGAACCTATTGCCTCTGCATCACTGGAAACACTTGTTAAAGGTATTCCTACCTCCTTCAAGCTTGCTTGCGCCACAACTTTGGGATCTGTGCTGGACGAAGACAAATCTCAAATGCCTCCTGAGTTTCCCCAGACGGCTCAATTTAGTGATGATTTTGTTGAACGGGCGATCGCCGCAGCTCGCACCTACAAGCGTCGTGAAGCTGCTAAATCTCTGATACCTCTGGGCACAACTTATACAGATTTTAAATATTCTACTGATCGCAAGCGAGTATTAAATGCCTCACGAGTTGTCACCAAGGAAGACAATGTCAAACAGCACCCCAATACTCATAAAGTTCTTTAATCAGTTATCAGTTATTTACTTTCAGTCTCAGAAATAACAATATAATTACTGATGACTGATGGTTGTTAACTGTTTACTTATTTGCTCATGCTAAAACTTTACGGCGGCGCACGTAGTCGTGCATCAATTGCTCAGTGGTACCTAGAGGAACTGCAAATTCCCTATGAATTTGTCAAGCTTGATATGCAAGCAGGTGAGCATCGTCAGCCTCAGTATCTGGCAATTAACCCAATAGGGAAAGTGCCAGCAATTGTTGATGGAGATTTCCAGCTCTGGGAATCTGGGGCAATTTTGCTATATTTAGCAGACAAGTATGGTAAATCTGCCCACTCTCCACAGGAACGGGCTCAATTAGCTCAATGGGTGTTATTTGCTAATGGGACTTTGGGACCAGGAATTTTCGTGGAAGCAAGCCGAGAACGAGAAATGCCAGTCTTGATGACTGCTTTAAATGAAATTTTTGAGCGTCAACCTTTCTTACTGGGTAATGAATTCACAGTTGCTGACGTGGCTGTGGGTTCTATCTTATCTTACATTCCCATCATGCTCAAGCTAGACCTGAGTTCGTACCCAGCTGTATTGAACTACATGAAACAAATGTCTGAGCGTCCAGCTTTTCAAAAGAGTATAGGTGGGCGCAGCTAATCACTCGCTTGCGCTCAGATTCACTCATTCGCTGATTCGCTAATTCAAAATTATTTTTTTGAATCAGCGAATTAAGCGAAGGTGCATAACTAACGATAATTTGTAAACTGCAAAGCAACCGGAAAATCTTCTTGCTTTAGCCGTTGAATGATAGCTTGTAAATCATCTTTATTTTTAGCAGTAACACGCACTGCGTCGCCTTGTATTGAAGGTTGTACTTTCTTGAATTCGTCACGAATCAACTTAGAAATTTGCTTGGCATTTTCCTGATCAATGCCTTTTTTAAGTTTGATTTCTTGACGAACTCGATTTCCACTAGATGATTCTACTTTGCCAAAATCAAAGATTTTCTGCGAAAGATTGCGCTTTGCTGCTTTTTCCCGCAGTATAGTATGTACAGATTCTAAAGTAAAATCACTGTCAGTGTTCACCGTAATACTTTGTTCACCTAACTCAACAGTTGTTTGAGTATCTTTGAGGTCGTAGCGACTTTTAATATCTCGTACAGCTTGGTCAACAGTGTTGACCAATTCTTGTCTGTCAAAATCGCTCACAATGTCAAAGGAATAGGTAGAAGCCATAGAAGATTCTAGATTTTAATTTTTGCATTTTGGATTGCTAATTGATTTTTATTAGTTGTTAGTGGTTATGGAATTTTTTACTAACTAATAAATGACTAACCACTAACTAATGCTCATTTCCTAATTAGCTATTTGCTTGAATGATGCTCATGACAATAAGAGTAGCAGACCCAAGGGAACCGATACCAAACATGAGCGAGCGTAAAACGGGTATATTCAAAATATAAAAAACTGAGTATAGCAACCTAGCTACGAGAAAAGCGATGGCCGCCCCTACAGCTAGGGTAGAAAAAACACCCGTTACGTATGCCATTAATGCTGCTGCAGAAAAAATCATAAACGCTTCATACGAGTTTTGGTGTGCCCAAGTTGCTCGTTGGGCGTATGGTGGTAGCTTATCAAACATGGCGCGGGGAGTAGACAAATCATACCCAACACGAACACGGGCATAAGCTACCACTAGAAACGGTAGATAAATGAGTGCAGCAGCAGCGGCAATAGAGTACAAAAAAATAGTCATTAGTCAAATACAAAAGTCAATGACACATGATTAATCAAAGTAGAATAATGTCACCACCTTTCTTTGTTCTTCTGCATCTTTACAAGTTTGCAGCAGGATGCCGCTGTCGTGAAATGCAAAACATATCAGTTGCTGGCAGCGCGAGACAATCTCCTTGTTGCACAAGTAGCTAGCTTCGGCAAGGGACATATGATCCTTGCTAGCATTTTCCACTAGATGCATGACCTTTTCTAATTGCTGACGCGATTCGTGAGGTTGGCGTTCTAAGCTTTGAGGTAGAATCACCGTTAACAAATTCGGATCAGCCCGCATTGCTCCCTTAATCGCAGCTGAATTTGTACCCGTAGCGCCAGAGGTAATCATCCTATTACCGGATAAAACCAAGGCGTAGGTCATCATCTCAATTAGATTCTGATGGGTAATCGGGACATGACGGGAACCGAGCAACGCAATTCGCTTAGAACCCGTTTGCTGGATTGTCGCCAGTTCTTGCGCTAATGTATCGACGTTGTAATGGTCTATTGACTGACTCAAAGACGGACAAAATCAGATTAAACGACCTAGCTATTGTAACAGACGTAGGGGAGTTCTCTGTCAGCGATTTGTCATGTCGTCATGCTATTTTTCTATTTGCTCAACTTAATAGCCTAATTGCTTGCTCACACCAAGCAAGCCAAGATGTTTCAGAACTTATGCCATTGAGTAGAGTCAGGTACTGAAATTTTGCTTGTTCTGGCAGTTGTTGAGGATTTTGGAAGTATTGTTGGTCTAAAAGTTTGTATGTAGACAATTTTTCTTCGTGAGCCTGACGATGACGCTCTAACTCTTCCAAAATTGTCTGCTTTTGAGCAACATAACCGCCAAAAATTTTAACCAGTAAATCGTCTTTGATCGGCGTGGGTTCACATGGCTGTGCAATCCAGTCCAAAAGCTGATGTTTTCCGTGTTCTGTAACATGGTAAAGCTTTTTATCTGGGCGTCCTTGCTGTGGAATGGTCTCGGAGGCAATCCAGCCTTGAGCTTCGAGTTTAGATAACTCCCGATAAATCTGCTGGTGACTTGCTGACCAGAAAAAGCCGACAGAACCATCAAATTGTTTGGCTAGGTCATACCCAGTACAGGAACGGTCTACCAAAGATGCCAATATTGCGTGAGCTAAAGCCATAGGAATCCTCCTTGACATATGCAACTTTTAGAATATATTTTGTCTATATGCAAATATTTGCATATAGACAAATTGCATACAAAGCTCCTCAAAACTGTCAACACAAAGGAAAAACGTCAAATGGTATTAGTTTCAGTAACACGCTTACATCTGTTGTCCCCCCGTTATTTTCCAGGCTTTTTATGGCACACTGCGCTTTCATCATGGCAAATCATCAATATTCCTGGGTTTTTAAGAGGTAAACTCGCATTCGATAAACAAGGAGGTGCTTGGACTATAAGTATATGGGAGACTGAATCAGTAATGCGACAGTACCGTAACTCTGGCGCACACCGCCAAGCGATGCGCTATCTACCCCGTTGGTGTGATGAAGCCGCAGTTGTTCACTGGCAGCAAGAAGATACAACCTTACCTGAAGCCTCAGAGGCTTACCGTCGAATGGTGTCTGAGGGTCACTTCACCAAAGTGCTTCAGCCATCAGATAATCACCAAAAGCGGCAAATTCCAGAACCTCCATTACCAAAGGCAGTACCACTATATCCCAGAAAAAAAAGTAAGAGCACCGCATCCCAGTACGGTACCCCTACTCTCAATCTTCATGACTGAATCGAACTTAGTGTTAAGAATTTTCAAGATAGTGCCGCTGCTGGATTTAAATTCAGCAAAGCAAGCAAGCGATCAACATCAAAATGTTGAGCCATGAGATGGCGAATGCACTGGACTTTTAGAGGTTCATGGACACGAACTGTACCAAAAGTGCGGTTAATAATTTCCACAGTTGTTAAGGTATCTAAATCAACTGATAAGATTGGGATTTCAAGTTCTTCTGCGCGATTGAGAATAAAGGGAGGAGGAGGTAATTGTCCGGTGAGGATTAGGCATTGGGTGGAAGTTTCCAAAGCCGCTTGCTGAATTTCTATGCGATCGCCCCCTGTAACTACTGCCATATTCCGGCGCATACCAAAATACTTTACCGCTGCATTGACATTCATCGCCCCAATTGCCAAACTTTCCACCATCAAATCCAGGCGATCGCCACAGCAAAGAACTTCCGCTTTTAACTGGTTTACCAGTTCACGCACGCTAACACTGCATAACACAACACTTTTCGGTAACATCCCCAGCACAGGGATATCCTGCTGTTCTAAAAACGGACGGATAGTGGTATTGACGGCTTGTAATTGTTCTGCAGGAATATCATTGATGACAACACCAACTAAGCGATCGCCCAGACGTTGTTTAGCACACAACAGTGCTTCAACTAAAAGCAGCGATTTATAGCGTGCGACCAAAAGTACCGCAGCATCCACCACTTCTGCTACTTGCAGCAAAGACAAATCAAACAAACTGCCTTCTTCCAAGTTACCTGGACCTTCTAGTAACACCAAGTCGCCGACTTGTATTTGCGAATATTGCTGCGCTAATAACTTTTGATAATTGGTCTTGTCTAACCCTTGTAAACGTTTTTGCACCGCTACTTCATTTAAAGCCAGCATCGTGGGTGCAACGCGGTTTTTTGGTAAGTTGAGACTGTCAGCAATAAATTGAACATCTTCCTCAACCATCGTTCCTGCAGATTCACTTAAACAAGTACCTAGCGGTTTGCCATAGCCAATATCCAGTCCCTTTAGCTGTAGTTGATAAGACAAACCTAGGACTGTTGCAGATTTCCCGCAGTAAGCCTCCGTAGATCCAATTAATAAATGCTTAGCGGACTTTGGCACACATGCACTCCTACTTTACAAAAGTTTAGGTAACTTTCAACGTTTAGCAGTCAGTTTGATTTTAGCTGTAGATAGTCTATCCACAAAACTTACGGACACACTGCTTTATCATTCGCACAATTTTTCTGTAGGAAGCACAAAAAAGCAAGGTATACGGGCAAAGCCCGTAGCGCTCAAGGGAACTTCTACTCAACCATAGGAATGATTGCTCAACTTAAGGAAATGTTGATGATTCTAACAACAGCTTTTTTTTACGGTAGCATAGCCAAAACCGACAATGATAGAATGACCTGGTCAAAATAGCGTATAATAATTCATTCAAAACGCAGAAGTTTGCGGTAAAATACTTGAGAAAAATCAGTGACGTGATAGCGTTCGTAATTTTCTATGAATTCAATTAAAAAATTAATAAACTCAAAGCTTGCCATCATGACTTCATAACTCAACTCGGCGTTGCCATCAAACTGCATTCGGCAACGGGTCAAGTCTGAGGGCAGAGTCGCAACATTCCAAGTGGCGACAAAGGGAATGTTATCACTGCCTTCTATCTTGCGGTATCCCTCCAAAATACCCTTTTGATAAACACTAATCGCATGAGGTAAGAAGTTACGCTTGTTACCCTGAATGTAAGGCAAGTAGACGCTTGCTTGTTGTTGAGTTGCTGGCTGCAGTTGTTCAAATGACATATTATAAATACTCCTTAAGTAACTTGACTCTTTGCGTAGTTTAATGATTTGTGTCAATAGTATTCCGAAAAAATGTTTGTTTAGTATCCATTGAGGTGAGGAGAATAATTTTTGTGTTTTTACCAAGACTGGGGGTGTAGGGTGTAGGGGAGGACAGTGCCGGGGTGAGGCAGCGCGGACGCCCAGAGGTCTAAAGCGAAGCGGAACCGCTCTTCGCAGCGTGCCCGGAAGGCATAGGTTCTCCCCCATAGCCCTCCGGAAACGCTCGTCGCCTGGCTGTCGGGAAAACGCCAGGTGCTACAACGGGGGGAACCCCCCTTCGGGGAGAACCTGAGCCCTATGGCTAACGCCACGGCTGCGCCTAACGGGCACGGTCCCGTGCCGAACGGTTCCGCTAGCCCCTAAGGGGGCCGGAGTTAACGCGTTCCACCAGTCGCCTAGGTCGGGAAAGCCGTCATTCGCGCTGGATTCACCGCAACGCACTGGCTCCCCTACCAAGAGTGCTGGTGGAACGCGTAGCGTGTCCGGAGGACATACCCGTAAGGGTGGTCTTTTATTGCTGGTGGGCTTCGCCGAACGTCCGAAGTCTTCGCCAAGCGTCCGAACGATTCAAGCCCTTACACCCGCACCCGTTGCGGTATTGACTTTTCAGTTTTGACTTTTTGTTTAAAGATGTCCTAAAGAACACTTAAGTGGTTTTACCCTATGGCTCCACTGGTTGCAAACTACTACTTGACCTACCGTTGTAACGCTAGATGTCATTTTTGTAATATTTGGTCACTTGAACCTGGTAAAGAAGCAGATTTAGAAACAATCAAGCACAATTTGAAGGATTTACGCCGCTTGGGAGTCAAATATGTAGATTTTACAGGTGGTGAGCCACTCCTGCGGAATGATGTGGGACAAATTTATACAGAGGCGAAACGTTTGGGTTTTGCCACCAGTATGACGACAAACACCATTCTGTATCCGAAGAAAGCTAAGGAAATTCAGGGATTAATAGATTATTTAAATTTTTCCTTAGATGGTTCAGATGCTGATACTCACGATCAGTCTCGGGGAGTCAAAATTTTTGACAACTTGGTTGAGTCGGTGGCGATCGCCAAGTCTTTTGGAGAATACCCTGTACTCAACCACACTGTCACCGCTCAGAATTACCAGCGGATAGAAGAAATTGGAGAATTAGGCAAAAAACTTGGTGTTCGGGTTTGGCTAAATCCTGCCTTCACAGCACACGAACACTACAACTCGAACAAAAATCCGACACCAGAAATGGTAACGGCAATAGAAGTCACTGCGAAGAAATATAACAATGTCGGTTACAATAAGGCTGCACTAGCTTTTATTGAGGCTGGGGGCAATGATACAAAAAATCCCCGCTGTAAAGCGGTAGATGCTGTCATTGCTATTTCTCCTAATGACGAATTGCTGCTACCTTGCTACCACTTCGCTCAAAGTGGAGTTCCCATTAATGGGCGACTTTACGAGCTGTATCGCGAGTCTGAGGAAGTTGAAAAATACCGCCAGTCTCAAGGTAAGCTCAAGGTATGTGAAGGATGCACAGTTTGGTGTTACCTAATACCCAGCTTCTTTATGGGTGTAGATAAATATTGGTGGTTAAATCAAGTAACCTATGCCAGCGAATTCCTGGCCCGAAAACGATTCTTACAACGAGCTTGATCCGCTCAATTCCCTATTATCTGATCTATCTGGTTCAGAGGAGTTGGAGGAGGAGACATCCGTAAGCGTGTCTCCTCCATCCCGGTTTCAAGGTCGTAGACGCAAAGCCGCTCTAGTTTTGACGATAGTCTGGAGTGGTACTATCGCTCTACATTTAGTTTCTTGGGGGAGTTTGTTTGTATTGGGACTGACCACTATCATAGGATTTCATGCCTTTGTGATAGTGTTCGCCCGAGCCAAACCCCACCCAGAACAAATGCAGGGAGATTTGCCATCTGTGTCTGTGTTGGTGGCAGCCAAAAATGAAGAAGCAGTTATTGGCAGATTAGTCAAAAATCTTTGTAATCTAGATTACCCAGAAGGTGAATACGAAGTCTGGATCATTGATGATAACAGCAGCGATAGGACGCCGCAGTTACTATCAGAACTAGCCCAAGAATACGACCAACTCAAAGTACTGCAACGAAAGCCAGAAGCAGGAGGAGGAAAATCAGGAGCGTTGAATCAGGTGTTAGCGCTGACAAAAGGAGAAATTTTGGCGGTATTTGATGCCGATGCCCAAGTTTCACCAGATTTGTTACAGCGTGTCATACCGTTGTTTCAACGAGAGAACGTAGGTGCAGTGCAGGTACGAAAGGCGATCGCCAATGCCAAAGAGAATTTCTGGACAAAAGGTCAAGCGTCAGAAATGGCATTTGATACATTCCTACAACACCAACGGACTACGAATGGTGTTATTGGCGAACTGCGGGGTAACGGTCAATTTGTCCGGCGAAAAGCACTTTTGTGTTGCGGTGGCTGGAATGAAGAAACAATTACCGATGATTTGGATCTGACACTGCGCTTACATCTAGAGAAATGGGATATTGAGTGTGTATTCAACCCAACGGTAGAAGAAGAGGGTGTGACCAATGCGATCGCCCTTTGGCATCAGCGTAACCGTTGGGCAGAAGGTGGATATCAGCGGTATCTGGATTACTGGGATTTGATTCTCAGAAACCGCATGGGTACGCGCAAAACCTGGAATCTATTCGTGTTTCTGCTGATCCAGTACATTTTACCCACAGCGACTGTGCCAGATTTATTGATGGCGATCGCACGACATCGTCCACTCATTTTGAGTCCAGTCACAGGCTTGACGATAACGCTGTCAATTACGGGGATGTTTGCTGGTCTACGGCGTATACGACGTCAAGATAAGGAATTCAAAATATCTACCTATCTTCTGCTGCTCCTCCAGACATTGCGTGGCACATTGTATATGCTCCACTGGATAGTGGTCATAAGTAGCACAACCGCCCGGATGTCAGTACGTCCTAAACGGTTGAAATGGGTGAAAACGGTACATCAAGGTAAAGATGAAGAATAAACACAGTGACCAGTTAGCAGTTATCAGTTATCAGTTATCAGGTAGGAAACGGACTCGTCCACCCCTTGTTTACTGTTTGCTGTTTACTGTTCACTGTTCACTGATTTAAAATTCATCATCAGCTTCTGGTTGAGCTTCCCACTCACTTGGGGTTGTAGAAGTCGGTCGTTCTATTTCATCTGCCAATCGGATGATTTCTCCATCAAAGAATTGTGCAAGACGTTGTGCGGCGGCTGCGACTTCATCAACCTCCCAATCAGGTGTGGACGCTTGAGGTTGAGTTGGCGACGGTGGATCACTGCGGTGAGTTGTGTCTGAAGTTTCCGCCGCAGCAGTATTTACTGGATTTGGGGATTTTGTTATCGGTGGTTTGGTTGATTTGGGAACTTCAGGAGAAGGCGCGGATGGTGGTTCATAACTGGGACGAGTTGTGGGCTTTTTTTGAGGAGAAGTTGATGGTGGGATAGAAGTTGATGTCGTTGCTATTTCTAGGTTTATCTTGACTTCGGATTTAAAAGTTTCTTTAAATGCTGCTGCGATTATGGGATGATATGTTTGTACTTGTTTATACCATTTTTCTTTAACACCAACACGAGCTACAGTACCATCAAATTCAATAAGATCGCACATTTGACGCAGTAGCTCCCGCCTTGAGATTGGCTGGAGATTACTCAGCACTCGCTGCCAAACTTGAGTGAAGTCTATTTCTATACTCTGACTAACTTCCTCTGTTTGGGATACTGAAATAGGTGCTTCTATTTCGGGGTGTGGTTTTGGAGGATTAGGAGAAATCGGGGTTTGTTGTGGTGATGAGGGGGTAGCAGAAGTTTTTGCTAAGGTATGCGTTTGGTCAATTTTGACTTCTTCTACAGTTTTTGAATTGTTTTCTGGTGCTGATACTGAAGGTGGTTGATGGCTTGTAATTGAGTTTTGTTCGCTTTTTCCTAGAGATGGTGAAACTGTAGGCGGCGAAATCGTTGGTACGGAAACTGCGCCTCTACCGTTTTGCACAACAGAGATATGAGCTGAGGGTAACAATCCCAGCAACGTCACCTCTAACCACAAACGCGGTTGTGTGGTGTTTTTTAGTTGCACTTCAGCGGTTCGCAAATGTTGCTGTCCCACCAAGATTGTGCTGATCTCAAAGTGTTGGGCAAAATCAATCAGTGCTTCCCAAGTTTGGGGAGTACAAGCAACTAAATCGTTGCGACCAGAGGCAGTTTTAGCTATGAGTAAATCTCGGTAAAATGCAGCGAGATTTTGGAGAATAATCAAAGGTTCTCGACCGCGATCTAAGATTTGACGAGTGCAATCTAAAACAGCTTCTGGGTTGTCAGAGGCGATCGCATTCAGCAAGAAAAGTAAATCGCGTTCGCTAACTGAACCAACCAAATCCCAAACTCGCTCAGGTGTGATTTCACACGACAATAAACTTAACTGATCGAGCAGACTTTCTGCATCTCGCAATCCGCCTTGAGCTATTTGGGCTATTAAAGTTATCGCTTCGATAGTAATATCAATATTTTCTTTGTAAGCGATGTGACTCAAGTGTTTCGTCATCGCTTCTAAGTCTATTCTGCGAAAGTCGAAGCGTTGACACCGAGAAATTATGGTAGGTAAGACTCGTTGTGCGTCAGTTGTTGCTAGTACAAAGACAACCTGTTTCGGTGGTTCTTCGAGTGTCTTTAGTAGCGCATTGAACGCTTGTGTACTGAGCATGTGACAGTTATGGACAAGTAACCCGTTAGCAACAAAGTTATGGTTGTCTGCCACTTCAATGTCATAGACTTTCTCGATCCCAGCGAGGTAAACAAACTCGACCGTTTCTAAACTTGTAGTCCATTGAGGGGATAGAATACTGTTTGAGGTTTGCCAACCATTTTCTACTGGCATCTGCTCCCATCCATATGTAGTGGTATGTTTTGCCAGTGCTACTCCTTGTGTAAAACTTTGTTGTTGCTGGATAACCAATTGCTGTGAGCCAACTGGCAATGATTTGGTTTTCTTCGCCAGAATATCCTTCTGTGTGAAATTGGATTTGTGGACTTCCTTCTGGGCTGAGACTGAGTGAGCCATCATCCATGTACCACCAAGCAAGTCCTTCTGGGGTAATTTGATTAAGCCAGTCTTTAGAGACGAGTTTTTTATCTCCATTTGGCTTAACAATGTTAAAGACATCGTTGAGTTGGGGATGGCAAGATGTGTTGCAAGTAACTGATGTTTTTCCGTATCCCTGATTAAGTCCCAATCGTAGCTTTGGTCGTAGTTCTTGAAGGCGAGAGACTTTATACTCCAGCCATTCTTGCTGGATTTCTCCATGTGTCCAAGCCAATCTAGGGAATCTACTGAATTTATTTGGGTAAGTGACGGAGCAATCTCCCAGTAGCGTTCCGTAAATAAGTCCCAGTGTTTCTGGTTGGAGAACTTCGGCATTGGCAAGGAAATGTTCTGTTCTAAGTTCCCAAATTCCGTGCCCTTTCTTGTATGGATGTTTTTTCCAGTGAGACTGCATGCTACCAAGTCCTCTACCTTTTTGTTGTAAAAAGGTAGGGATATCAAGTTTTTCTGTGCAACCACAGGCACATAAGGGACGGAGTAATTCAGCTTGTTTAAGGATGGATTCCAGGTCGTATGTTTTTTGCCCGTAGGTATTACCTTTAAATTGGTGCCCAGGAACAAATTTCCGAATGCGTCCATCTGTGCCAAATTTGTAGATGAGAGTACCGCATCCACATTCACAGGGGATAGTATCCTCATTCCTTCTTTTACGTCTTTTGCTGGTACCCATCCCTGGTCTGTTTTAATTAAATGATTGCCCGTGCATTTGATTTCTCGGTTAGTTGTTTTAATAACCAGAGTTTGACGCTCACCCTGATCTAGCCATCTTAGAACTTTCTTGAATTCCCACTTGAGCGATGAATCATTATAACTAAGAACTCTTTTGCCTTTAATATTGGGATCATCAATTCTAACAAGTCCCCTATCAGTCAAGACCAAAGAGTCTCCAGTCAGGCACTCATCAATAACATAAACTTTGTACCGACACTGTACGGGAGCAAATTGCGCTCTTTCTATAATTTCGCGAATATTATCAACACCAGTGTTGCTGGCAGCGTCTATTTCAATAACATCTAAAGAATAGCCCTTAGTAATTCCCTGACAAACATCACACACGCCACAGGGTTGAGGCGTGGGTTTGTCACTTTTGAGACAATTAAGCGATTTTGCCAAAATGCGAGCACTGGAAGTTTTCCCTGTACCCCTGGGACCCGTCAACAGGTAGGCAGGGGCAATTTTGGCGGCGCGGATAGCGTTTGTTAGGGTGGTAGCGATCGCCTCTTGTCCCACCAGTTCAGCAAAACTCTTTGGGCGATACTTGTGGTGCAGGGGTTCGTAAGACATAGATGATGATGTCAATGCCTTTGATGGTTAATAACTAGCACCCATGATTTTGGGTTAGATCATTTTAAATTTATGACGTAACTTCAGGCATTGATGATTCTTTTTGTATAGTACAAATATACCATAGAGCCAAGAAAGTCTAGCTTGGGGATATTATCCGACTTGATGCTAATTTTTGTGTCTCTATAGTGAAAAAATTTTTGTGTCTGTATATTCTACTCGATATTAGTAAGACTTCGGAGTGTAGTTGACAAACGCCTAGCAGGTTGTCCTTAGACACCGCTACAATCTATGATGACCACCAACACTTACGGGTGCGGGAGATGCTCAAGCGGTTAATTCAATGGTTCAAAAAGTTTTTGCAACGTTTGTTTGGCTCAAACCAGAGTCCAGCTAAAACACGGGTAAACGTTCACAATGAACCGCCTCCACCTTTAAGTGATACAGATTTGGAATTTCTGTTTACAGAACTATTAGAAGGTGTATATCAAGCACGAGGACAAGTGTGGGCGCAAAAGTGGCTGAATAATATTGAACATCGCGTCCCAGAAGAACGTTGGGTGCAGTGGTTGGAACGTTTTGGTGCAAGATTGTTAGCATCACCCACACCCAATAACGAATTAGCTTCCCGAATGGTACAACTAGGTGAGTTGGAAATTGGAGAAGTGGGAAACGTTGCCTATGATATTGGGATGCAGTTGTTAACGCGTACAGTTGGCGAGCCAATATGGGAGTATCAAGGACCAGATGCAGTCAAGCAAACTCCTGTAACGACACAAACTCAAAATGAGCAACACGATGATATAGAAATAGAAAATCTTCCAGAAGGAGAATACCAAAGTGTTACCTTAGATCAGTTATTTGTGTTAATACAGCAAGACGAGAATTTACGCAAGCAACTTTGTGAGCAATTAGGAATGGAGACAGACGATCCACAAATAATTATCCAAGCTTTGGTTGATCAATTCCAAGCGGCAAATGAATCCACTACAAATCAAGCTGAATCGTAATTCAAGGCTTCACGATGAAAGCATTTTGTATATAGAAATAGTAACCCTAAAACTTTCGGGTAAAATTTTGTGCTACAAATTAGTTTTTTAAGTATAAATACTTAAAAATTTCAACAACCTTTCTTCTGTGAGTGTTAGTATGCTATGTTAGATTGCCAACTGACTGTGTGATCGTTCATTCAATTGTTATAGGTTTTTAAGTCAAGATAACTTTTTTAACACAGTGCTCGCTAAAATCTGATGATGACCAATTTAATCTCCAATAATTCCCGAAATGCTCAAGTGGCTACTCAAGTGGATTAAGAAGTATTTGAAGTTCTTCTTGCGGAAAAAGCAGACTCGTTCTGTATATCCCACAGAAGAACGAAAGATGACACCTCCACCCGCATTGACAAATGCGGATTTAGAATTTCTATTTACCCAACTGCTGGAAGGTGTGCATCAGGGAAGAGGGCAAGAGTGGGCGATTAAATATCTACAAAGAATGGAAAAGCGTATCTCCAATGATCGCTGGATAAATTGGCTACTAGATTTTGGGGAGAGATTGTTAAAATCGCCGGCACCAAATAACTACTTAGCAGAACAAATGGTGCAACTAGGTGAGTTGGGTATTGGGAGGATTGGAGACTTATCTTACGACATTGGCATACGATTGTTGACGCGAAACTTAGACAATTCGTATTGGGAAAATGATCAGACACAAGATACGGAAACCATAACTGATACAACACTGCGAACCCAATTAGAAGAGGGGTTGACACGAAACAAAAGTATAGAGGATTCAGACAATATTCCCGCAGGGATGCCTGCACCCTTTTTAAATCCTCCACAGGAAGAGTATACCAAGAATCAAGAGGAATTTATATGGCAATTTGATCAACCAGGTGTTGATTTGCTAATACCAGAATCTGCCTGGACTTCATCAGATGAGCAAAAGGAGGAAGAATCCTACTACTATGCGGTAGAACAAAACGTGCAAGCAGATTCACAAAGTCCTACAACTCAGGATTTTTCAGATCTTCAGTCACCAATTGCTGTCAGGCTGGATGAATTGTTAGTTAGGTTAGAGCAGAGTACAAGTTTAGTTGAGGAACTGGCTTCTGGGCTAGGGTCTCAAAGCGAAGTATCAACCAATACAAGTTTACCAATAAATCAACAAAAGACGATTTTAGAACAAGCAGAAGCTTGGTTTTACGAAGGTCTTAAGCAAGCTAAAACAGGTGATTTATCAGGAGCAATTGCATCTTACAACAAAGCTATAGAAATTCACCCCAACTCGCATGAATATTGGTTTAACCGGGGGTTAACACTATTTTATTTAGGACATTTTGAAGATGCGATCGCATCTTACGACGAAGCAATTGCACTCAAACCAGACTTTTATAAATGTTGGTATTACCGAGGCGGGGCACTAGGTGAACTAGGACGCTTTGAAGATGCGATTTTGTGCTTTGATAAAGCTATAGACATTAGATTCAATTACCCAGAAGCTTGGTCTGGCAGAGGTATAGCATTGCAGAGATTAGGGCGTGCATTGGAAGCCGTTGCCAGTTACGATAAAGCAATCATACTGCAACCACAAGACCAAGACAATTGGTACTATCGAGGTCTGGCGTTGGCGCAGGATGGACGAAATTATGATGCGATCGCCTCATATGAGAAAGCTTTAGAAATCCAAAATGACTTCCACTTAGCTTGGTACAAACGAGGTGTGGAACTTTCTGATTTAGGAGAATTTGAAGATGCAATTGCCAGCTTAGAACAAGCAACAGAAATTCAAAGCGACTTCTTGGAAGCTTGGTACGCTTTGGCTGGTGCATTGGAAAAAGTAGGAAGATCAGAAGATGCGATCGCATCTTACGAACAAGCGGCTCAAATTAATCCAAACTCTCATGAAGTCTGGATTGACAAAGGTGTGGTACAGTTCAGTTTGGGACGCTGGGATGATGCAATTTCATCCTGGGAAAAAGCTTTAGAAATCAAACCCGACTACTATTTAGGCTGGTTCAACTGTGCTGTGGCGTTGGACAATCTCGGACAGCGTGAAGAGGCAATTGCTTGTTATGATAAAGCGATAGAATTTTATCCTCAGTTTGAATTAGCTTGGTACAACCGAGCTATGCTGCTATTTTATTTGCAGAGATTTGAAGAAGCGATCGCCTCATATGATAGCGCTTTACAAATCAAACCTGACTATTGGGAAGCCTGGATCGCCCGAGGGAATGCAGCAGAAAGTGTCGTTTCTAGGGACAACTCACACTTAAGTTTCTTGAGTCCAGCACAGGTGTATGAACAAGGGCTTGAAGAGAAATTGGCAAGCTATGAACAAGGGCTGAAATATGTTGATCAAAATACACAGCCAGAAGGTTGGGGCAGATTGCATCTCGCGCTTGGCAATGCCTATTACGACCGAGGTAAGAGACATTCTACACCCTCCTATTATTGGCAACAAGCCGTCACTGCGTATAATCAGGCGCTTCATACTCTCACACCAGAACCCTTTGCTTTACTACACCTAGAGGTTTTGCAAAACCTGATAAAAACACTTGTAGCTTTGGGGCAAACTTCCCAAGCGCAAGATTTTCATCTATATGGAACAGATTTCATACAATTTTTACTAAGCGAAACGACTCAATCTGATGAAGAGAAAAAACAGTTAGCACTCAAGTTTGCAGGTTTTGAACAGTTGGCAGTTGATATAGCTGTACAGTCTGGTGAGATAGCGGAAGCTATAGAAATTGCCGAACGTGGCAAAAATGCTTGTTTAACCTGGCTTCTGTATGGTTGGACAGATGAAACCAAACCACTTAGCTATCGATCAATTCAGGAACTTCTCAATCCTACAACTGCAATTATTTACTGGCATATTAGCCCTTGCGCCTTACACACATTCATCATTAAATATAAGTCTCCAGAACCTATTCTCATTTTTAGACCGGTACTTGATAGGGTGATTGATGAAGTGCCTTTACCCGAAGTGGTACAACGCTTGGTTGAATTTGAAGATTGGCTAAAAGATTGGAATCAACAATACAGGCAATATCAACAACTCCAAACTAACGATGCATCAGACAAAAGTGTCCATTCATGGCAGGCAGAAATGGATCAGAGGTTATTGCATTTGAAACAGATCCTCAATATTTCTGCAATTGTGAATGAACTTGAGGACATCACCAACCTGATTTTAATTCCCCACCGTGACTTACACAGATTTCCTCTCCACGCCCTTTTCAATCTTTCCTCTGTTTGGGAAGAAGAATTGTTGAAGCAGCATAATTACACATTTACCTATCTACCTAGCATCCAAATCGGGTTTTCTTTCAAATCCCAACAACTCTTCCAGGTTCAAAACCAATCATTACTCATTGTGGAACCCCAAGAAAGCATAAATTATCCCACACCACAATTTGCTGAACTTGAATCTGAAGCTATTAGTCAGATGTTTACTTACTGTAAACGCATTCAAGGCTTACAAGCTACAAAAAAACAGGTAGAAAATGCTTTATCTGAAAATTACAATATATTTCACTTTACAGGCTATGTTACTGACAATTTAAGTCAGCCACACAAATCAGAATTTCTATTAGCAGGTGAAGATAAATTAACTCTAGAGGAAATCTGCAAACAGCCAATTGCAAGTTATAACCTTATGATTCTTTCAACTTGCGAAACAGGCATGACTAGCAACCAGAATATCACGACTGAATATGTTGGAATAGTCACTGCTTTTCTTAGTCAAAGAGTTAATCATGTATTGAGTAGTGTGTGGACTGTGGAATCAGCTGCTATTACTTTGGTTATGATAGAGTTTTATCTGCGACTTCAGCAAAATAAATCAGCAGCCAAAGCATTGGCGGAAACAACCGCATGGCTTAAGGAACTGACTGCTGGTGAACTGAAACAATGGTATGAAGAATTACTCAACCAACTACCTGAAGAAGGGCAAAAAATTAGGGCAAGTTTAGCAACAGAATTACATAGAAGTCGTGAAATGTCAGCCGAAACCAAGCTCTATAATCACCCTTACTACTGGGCAGCATTTAAGATTGCAGGTAAGTTTTCTTTTTAAACAGTTACCCTCAATAGCGGAAACGATTCTGACGCTGCTTTTGCTTAGCAACTGCTTTGCGTTTACGTTTTTGAAGGGGTGTTTCAAAGTGACGGTGTTTCTTCACGTCCGGAAAAATTCCTGCCTTGGAAACTTCTCGCTTAAATCTGCGGAGGGCTGACTCAATTCCTTCATTTTCGCCAAGAATCACTTGGGTCATTATTATCTCCTCCTTAAATTAATTGAATGAATAAATGACTGGATAGGTTTGAGGAACGTAAGTTAAGCTGAAGCGCAAAAAAGGGCAGACTCTTTGTCTGCCCTTGAGACTTTAGAGTTAAATTCTTTATCGCAAAGCTTAATTAATAGCGATTTCTAGAAGAGTATCCTCCTCTATCTCTATCATTAAATCTACCACCACCACCACCAGATGAGCCTCTGTTCTCTTTGGGCTTAGCCTTATTAACCTTGAGATTACGACCCATCCACTCTGCACCATCTAGAGCCTCTATTGCTGCAGTTTCTTGTGCCTCTTCTGCCATTTCTATAAAAGCAAAACCTCGCACACGACCTGTTTCCCGGTCTACAGGCAATTGAACACTTTTCACAGTTCCATATTCCTCAAAAACCCGTCTGAGGTCATCTTGCTCAACTTGGTAAGATAAATTACCGACGTAAATCGACATGAAACATCTCCAGAATCAAATGGTGTAGAAAGTTAGATTCGGAGAGACGCTTGTAAATAGATAAACACAAACTACACAACCGAATATAATTCCTCGTTAGTAATGTTAGCATAAAATAACAGGATTCTGTTGTCCATATGAAAAAAGTTCAGAAATGTTCAAATTGATTAACAACAGAAGCTCTTGGCTTCCCAAGCCCTTTGCTTTGCGGCAGATTTAGCACCTGATTGTTGTGACAATAGTTATCACAAATTTGCGGATGAGTACTATACTAAAGGGTGTTAAGGTACACAAGCCACTTGCTCAATTCGATGAAAGAGTTCTACGTTCAGCTTATACACTGCAGGATAGTAAAATTTAATTCTCTCAAGTGACGCAAAAATTGTACTGGTGGGAGAAACTAAAATTTCTGTGAGTATGTCATTCAAAAAACTTTTTCTTTCTTGCTGTGAATCATAAAAATTAAAATAATCAGCTAAACAAAATGCAGCTAGTCTTTGGAATCCTTTATTAATGAGATAATCACGATTGAGATTTTCATATTGATCAATAGCTGCAACGGTTTCCTCAACTTTTGTACAAATTTCTTGAATATCTAAATTATCTGGTTCTACATCCCTAGCTGTTTTGAGGAATTGAAAAGCTGCTCTCCACCTATCAAAATTACTAGAGTTTGCAGCACTTTTTGCGATTTCAATTCCCATGTTAGCAAATCTACTAGCAGCGTATCGTCGAATATCTGAGTTTTTCGGTAGTAAAGATATAATTCTCTTGCCTAAAATTTCTATTTTTTGTAATGCACCACTATAAAAGTGAACGCGGCAGATAAAAAAAAGTGCTTCAAAGTCATTATAATCAGCTTTCCCATCAGCACTAATAGCACGTTCTGCCCAAGCAAGTGCTTCAGAGTAATTTTTTTGGTCAAGATACGTTTCCGCTATATCTAGATATGGTGCAGAATTAAATGGTTCTAATTTTACTGATTGCTGAAAGCAGTCACGGGCATTGTGATACATTTGAATTTTACTAAAATCTTCCTCATCAGAACATTGAGCTTGCAGTTTATAAACATAACCTAAGTTACTCCAATAGAGTGTCACGTCTGGGTTAGTTTTCGTTAGTGCTGTGTAGATTTTCACAGCAAAATCCCAATTTTCAGTATGAATGTAACAAAGACCCAGTAGATGACGAGCTATGTCAATTCTTGGTGCTAGTATAAGAGCTTGCTTAAGTAAAGGAATGGCGTTTGACCATTCTTCTACTTGCATTTTATTTTGAGCTTGCGAAATCAGGTCTTTAACTTGGTCGCCATACTTCTGCATGGCGTCATAATTTTCTCGTGTTTTTGAGTCGAAGAGCGTATTATACGCTATCCGAATTTGTTGAAACCGTTCTGGATCTTTTTCTGGAGAATACTTACGAACTAACTGAAAGTACGCTCGTTTGATTTCATCAGCAGATGCCTGAGAGGAAATTCCCAGGATATGATAGAGTTCATACACCATCTGTTATAATTCCATGTTATTTTCTAAATCAAACAATAAGTCAACAAGGCGATCGCCTGCTGTTTGAATTTCTTGAATATTGTCATTCATGAGAGCTTTTTTGAGTTCCATAACAATATCAGATAACGGCGATCTTTCTTGAGGAGGTATTCCAGCCATATATCTTTCTGCTTTATTAATAAGTCCTTCGTATTGTCTTGCTTTGGCGTTTTGCTTCCACAGTTCTTTGAGACGAGAAGCTGCATCCGCTATATCTTTGTTAGCCATGCGCTTGGCTGAAAAACCGTAAGATAGCTCTACACTTTTATTAATATTAGGAATAGTCGCTTTTAGTTTAGCTATCCCATTAATGTCATAATAAAATTCCACTTGCACTGCATAGGGAATACCATCAACAGCTGGAGGAATATCTGTGATCTGTGCTTCTATTCCTGTGTCAATCGCTTCATTTGGTAGCTTTGCTCTCCCTGTGTTGTCTTGATAGAGACGAACTTCCAGCCGCTTTTGATCTGCTTTCAAAAGAGTGTAGGTTTTTTGAGTAGAATAAGGAATCGTTGTATTGGGTTGGATCAAAGGTTCATAGGTAAGCATATACTGTCCGCCAACGTAACTCACCACTTCAATACCCAATCCAAAAGGAGCAACATCAGTGAGAATAACACCGGAATCCTCACAGAATAAACCTTGAGCAATCCCAGCATGAATAGATGCACCAACACCCACAGCTAAGTCTGCACCAACATCAAGTGCTTTGCCTTGTTTACCAAAGATCTCTACGACTAATTGGCGAACAGCAGGAATGTAAGTTGTTCCACCTACAAGTAACACTCGATTGATTGTGCTGGGGTGCAGATTTTTGGCATTTAGTGCTTGATTGATGCAGTCTCGCGCCTTTTCTAATAGAGGTGCGATCGCCTGCTCAAACTCTTGCTGCGTTACTTCCACTTCTAAGTCAATAAATTCACCATGACTTGCTGCAAAATACGGAATTCGTATATCATACGATTGTTGTGTAGAAAGAACTTTTTTTGCTTTTTCTGCAGCTTCTTTCAGTGCACCATGAGCTTTTTGAGAAATTTCTGCCTGAGGATTTTCTGTCTGAAATTTTCTCTTGATGAATGTCATCATTACTTCATCGAAATCTTTACCCCCCAATTGAGGATTACCGAAACTACACTTAACATCAAGAACACCTGCAACCATTTCCAGTACAGTGATATCTAATGTACCACCACCAAAATCAAAGACAACAAGCTGTTCTTCAACATCAATATTTTTGATCCCAAAAGCTAAAGCGGCTGCTGTTGGTTCATTTATCAGGCGAATAATTTTTAATCCTGCCAATTCACCTGCATTCAATGTGGCTTGTCGAGCTGCATCTGGAAAGTTCGCGGGAACAGAAAGGACTACTTCTCGAATTTCTATTCCTAGTGCAACTTCCGCATTTTCCTTCAGTTGACGAAGAATTAAAGCAGAAATTTCTTCAGGTCGATAGTCTTTACCCAGCAGTTTGATAGTTTCTCCAGTTCCCATCTTCCGCTTGACTTCACGAACTCCCCTATTTGAGACATCAAGCCAACTTCTGGCATTTTCTCCTACTAACAGTTCGCCCTTTTTATTTATAGCAACAATTGAGGGAATAATCGTCATTTTTGTAACAGGATCAGGAATTGGAAATGACTCATTATTTCTGTAGACACAAATTTCAGATGTTGATGTTCCTAAATCAATTCCTATAGCATAATTTTTTGTCATTGCCTAACGGATTCCTTTCTCACTGTAAAATTCCTAAGCTGTTATACTAAAATCAGTGCATATAGTCAATATCTAGGAAATTTGCTTATGCTATTTTCATCTTTTTGTAATTTCTGCACAAAAGTTACAGATGCTCACGCAAAACCGCTCCGGAGAACATATTTTGAGTTTTTTAATTTTACTGTTAGGGTACTAGTTATTTTGCTACAATAACCTTTGCTTTCTCAAGAACTTTCTCACCAATTCTGTAACCCCAACTTATACATCTAACGATATTACCTGGTACTATATCTGATTCTTCTTCATCGATTGCCTCATGAAATCTTTCCAAAAGCGATTCTTTTTGTTGTGGAATAATACGCTCTATTCCTAAATTTAGAAAACTCTCATTATAACAATCTAATATTCTATTTATTATCACTCTATTCTCATCTTTCTCGTAATCAACTGCCCTTTCTAATAGCCTAAGAAACTCTATTGCTGACTGTTCCCAATTATTAATTTTTCGTTGCAGTTCCCCATTCTTCTGACGCTGCTCCATAAGCATGTTTTCCACAGATTTTTTCAACTCGTCCAGTTCTGCCATCGTTTGTTCAAGTTTTTCATCTAAATTTTTAATGGTAGCAGTATTATCTAGAATTGCGTTAGTATTTGTGTAAGAGGCACGTTGTATTTTTCTTTGCTCTGATACATATTCATCTAAAGATTCTTTAATATATTTCTCTATATTATTTTTCAACATACTATCTAAAAAAATCTGTAAATTTTCATTGAGTAATTTCTGTAAACCTTTCTCTAATTCTTGAAAATCTTTATTGTTATTATGACTGAAGCTCATCTGATTTTACCAATAATAAAAACTATGTAAAGTTTATAAGTGTTCAAGAAAATATATGCTACTGCTAATATAGCAATCCTAAATCATTTATAAACAATCCCTGTTACGCGTTCCCTGTTCCCTGTTAAGAGCCCTCATGAGACAATTTACAATTTCATTTAGGACTGCTATATTAGCTAATTGATCACAATGATAACAAAGCAGTTCGCTATAGCAATCCTAATTGATTTGTCCTAACTTGCCCGCACTCGCGTATGCCTACGGCACGCTACGCTAACGTGAAACTCTTTTATCTCTGGTGTTTCTTGGCGTCCTAGCCGGAGGAGGCGTCTATATCCTGCGGACACGCACTCGTCGCACTCAAAGAACGCACTCGCGTGTCGCCAAGGGCGGTTAATATTTAGAAATCCAATAGAACTGTTATATGAGCCGATATCAATTAAGCTTTTCTGAGAGTTGAACAGATTTTAAATAATTCTCATTTGTTCAATGTTCAAACACACAAAGGTGTGTAGAGATATTACGTGTAAGCTCTCTACTGTATTGCACCCAATTAAAAATCGCTATGATTCATTTGGTCAAGGGATTTACAAGTGATAGTATGTTAGAGTCGCTGCTTAATGCTCGCTGTCGATGAATAAACCATTGAATGAAGCACTTTCTCTCGATATTGCCCAACGCGTAAAAAGCAAACCTAAAGCTCCATTTGATAATGCTTACAAAGCAGCATTACGGACTGAGGGAGCATTATACGTACAAGGCTTTTTAGCTTTTGCTGGCAAACCACACAAACCGACTGAACACGGTTGGATAGAACTGGAAGATTGTATTGTTGATCCAACATTAGCGTACCTGAATAAAAATCCTCAAGAACTTTGGTACTTTACAGCACAACGGCTAACCGTAAAAGAACTAAAAGCAATCATAGAAGAATCTAAAGAAGATTATCCAGAAGATGATCCATTGCCAATCTATGGTGATCCACCTTACGAGTATTACGGAAATATTATGTTGGGTGCTAAGGATTACTTAGAGGCTTATCAAGCTGCAGAAGCAAAGTGCAGAGAATTGAATCAAAAAAATGCTGAGAAAAATTAACGAAAATTAACGTAGTCTGACCTAATTCGATTTGCCATCACTGCCAAAATATTCTCTATAGCCACAAATTTTGTCTCCCCGCACATCAAAGGAAACTGCTATCCGATTTTTGTAAAGTTCTCCCATGAACGGTCCCTCATCGCGGAACTCAAAAACAACCGTTGTCTCATTACTAGTAACATGGTCTAAGGAAGTCACTGTCAGTCCTGAACTATAAGCTTGGGAAACGTATTCAAAAAACTCTTTAGCTCTTTGTTTGCCTACATTCAACCCGTGAAATTTTCCCACTGGAAACCAGAAGTTAAAGTCTTCTGTAAGCATATCCAACAACTGGTTCCACTCGCCTGTTGCCAAACCATGCTGTAAATTTTCAAATGCTTGATGAGCAACTTTTAAAGTGTTTTCTGACTGTTGTGTCATTGTGACTTCCTGTGTACTGCTAAATATATGATTATTTTCTAAAATCTAACGACGACTTTGCCACAATTTTGACCACTAAGGAGGTATTCGACAGCAGCAGTAATGGATTCTATGCCGTGAAATGGAGTTGAGTCAACAGCAACTTTTAGCTTGTTTGTGTAGAACAGATTGAAGAGGCGATCGCGTGCCTCTGTCATATATTCTTTATACAAAGGCATGAGAAACCCCCGCACCGAAGCCGCTTTCCAAAACAACTTGTGATAAATTCGCGCTTGTGTCACTTGTTCTAAATTATTCGCATATTCGGAAACGAAACCAACCACAACTAAACGTCCGCGAACTGCCAAATTATCCACACAAGTATCAAAGACTTGTTTACCCACACATTCAAAAACTAGGTTAACGCCATTGGGATATTCTTGCTTAAGGACTTGATTAAGATTTTGTGTGCGGTAGTTGATGATGCGATCGCATCCCAACTCCTCCAATAACTCTACCTTTGCATCAGTTCCGCAAGTACCAATCACATGATTACCCGCTAACTTCGCCAATTGTACCGCAATGTGTCCGGTACCACCCGCCGCCGCTGTCACCAACACAACTTCTTGGCTTTTCATCTCTCCCACTTGTTCTAAGGCTACCATTGCTGATACACCAGTAGGCATCAAGGTTAGTATCTCTGGCGTTGCTTGGCGCACCTTGATTGCTAAGTTGGCATTTATCGCTTGGTACTCGCGATACCCTCCGCCACGCACGGTAGTGACTATCGCATCACCAACTTGGAAATCTTTGACATGATTTCCTACTGCGACGACTTCTCCCACCGCTTCCACTCCTAAATCAAAGGCAGGAGTTAAGTTAATGTAACTCACGTCGCCTCGGCAAAGTAAAGTGTCAAACCCAGCGTTGATTCCAGCGAATTTGTTGCGAATGACAATTTCATCTGGTGCAGGTTCGGGGATGGGGAGTTCTACGATTTCAATAGCTGATTTGAAATCTTGGGCAAACTGTTTTGCAACTAGTTTTTTGTAGGTTTTTGAACTCATGTTTTTTGCTTGAGAGTTTCACCTTTTGTATCATTTATGAAACGCTTGTCTCATCCAAAAATTCAAGCACAACATGTGAGATTTCCTCAGGTATCTGGTTCATCATACAAATTGTGCCGTCAGGAAACTCTGCAACCTTAGCGTGGGGAATCGCTTGAGAGAGAAAAAATCGATCTTTTGCTAGCGCTAAACCCAATCTTTCAAATTCTTCTACATCATGAATACCCCATAAAATGAGTGTTGGACATTTGATGAAACTGAACCTTTCTGCCGCTTCCATGCAGTAATTACCCACAGCCCAAACTGCATATAAAGGATAGCCAAAGCATTTTAAATCATCCAAAACCCAACGATGATTTAACTCCGCAGAACCTACATATCTAGAACGAGCTAACCATCTTTCCATCAAGTGAGAGCCATCTTCTTTAATGACGAAACCTTCATCAAATCTCTGCATTAAATCAGTTTTTCCAGCTTCACCAAAACCAGCAACATTGCCCAATATCAGTTTGTTAACACGTTCTGGGTAAGCTGCTGTTACTTCTCCGGAAACAAACGCTCCCGTATGGTTTCCCAGAAGGTTTACTTTTTCAATACTCAACTCATCCAAGAGAGCAATGACAGTTTTGGCGTAGTCAGCAACAGAGTACAATCTAGGGGGTTTGTCAGAATCACCAAAGCCCATCAAATCCATTGCTATGACGCGGTACTTTTGTGCAAGGATGGGCATTAATTCGCGATATTCATCACTACTGCGGGGGTTCATATGTAGTAGTAAAAGTGCTTCTCCCTCACCACAAATTTTGTAGTGAATTTGACCATCTTCAGTATCTAAAAATGCTCGCTTGATAGATTTGTTCATGTGACCCTCCTGATAACTTAAAACTAATATCAAACTCCTTTTTATCTCGTTATCAGGCTCAGCCTGGGAACGAGGAAGCTCAGAATCCGAGTATGAGCGCCTTCCAAAAGATCATTCACAACCCAAGATATCTGCTCGACATCCCCTGATTGAATAAACTCCATGTGCTTTCTTGCCATAATGTTTTTGACAATTCTATAGTTTTAAAAACTTTTGTCTTCTAAAAAATCGATGACTATCTTCGATATTTCTTCAAATCTCTGGAGCATCATGTATGTAGTTCCGCCTTCAATATCAACCACTTTTCCATGAGGAATTGCTGTTAAAATCAAATGGTGATTGTCTGCATTTACTAAACCCAACCGTTCCAACTTTTTTATACCTTCAGTTCCCCATAGAATTAGGGAGGGACATTTTATTTTTTGAAATCTTTCTTGCGTCTTTAAACAGTAGTTTGCTACAGCCCAAACGGCATATAAAGGATAGCCAAAGCCTTTTAAATCATCTAAAACTAACATATGATTTAATTCATCAGATTCTACATACTTTGCACGGACTGCCCATCTTTCCATCAGGTGGGAACCGTCAGTTTTTATTTGAAAACCTTCTGAAAATTGCTGTAATAGGGCTGCTTTTCCTTCTTCACCTAAGACAATGGGATCAGATAAGACAAGTTTTTCGACTCGTTCCGGATATTCTACTGCAACCTCTCCTGCTACAAAAGCACCTGTTAGGTGTCCCAAGATGCTTGTGCTTTTTATGCCTAATTCGTCTAAAAGCAAGATGACAGTTTTAGCGTAGTCCTCAATTGAATACATTTTGGGGGGTTTATCTGAATCACCATAACCCAGAAAGTCCATAGCAATGACACATCGATTTTTTGCCAAAATAGGCATTAACTCTCGATATTCGTTACTACTCATTGGTTTTTGATGTAGTAAAAGCAGAGGACTTCCTTCACCACCTATGCGGTAAAGAATCTGCCCGTCTTCGGTGTCTAAAAAAGCTCGCTTGATTGGTTTATTCATATCCCCCCCTGATAAATTTAGGAATTCATCTCGTTACCAGGTTCAGCCTGGTAACGCCTTGTCAGAGGCTCTGCCTCTAGTATATTTAGTAGTATATTTTAGGAGGCAGAGCCTCCCTGTAGGCATTCCCAGGTAGAACCTGGGAACGAGGAATACGAGGAATTACGCCAGTCTTCTTTTAATTTCCTGAGCCAAATCTTCCAGCGCGACTTCCACCTGCTCACGTGTTCTCAAATCTTTGAGAGACGCCTTTTGCGCTGCTGCTTCTTCAGTACCAATTATCACACAAAATGGAATTCCTTGTTTTTCAGCTAACTGAAATTGCTTGCCTAATGGTCGCTGTTCAAAATTCGTGACAACATTAATTTTAGCTTGACGCAGTTTTTGCGACACATTTAAATAAACAGGCATCAAATCATTTTGCATATTCACTACCATAACTTGCGCTGGAGTAGCCGCGAAGGTACTGAGAATACCAGCTTTGATCAACCGACTAATTAAGCGAGTTAAGCCAATAGAAATGCCGACTCCTGGCATTTTCTCATCCAAAAACATCCCCACTAATTCTTCATAGCGACCACCAGAACAAATGCTGCCCAAAGCTTCATGTCCTATGAGGGTTGTTTCGTACACTGTACCGGTATAATAATTCAGACCGCGAGCAATGGATAAGTCAATACAGAAACGATTTTCTGGAACTCCAAGATTGCGAACTCCAGAAATAACTGTTTCTAACTCTGTCACTCCCAGACTAAATTCCTCAGCTTCTGGTGTTGATTGAGCCAGGTACTTGAGTTTATCTAGAACTTCATCTACAGTGCCATTAATATGAATAAAGTCGATGATTTTTTGAGTTGTATCTGCTAACACTCCCTCTTTTACTAACTCCTGCTTTACCTTGTTCTCACCGACTTTATCCAAAGTATCAATAATTCCAATACAAGATTTAATTTTGTCTTCTGGAATTCCTACGGACTTAAAGAAACCAGTGAGAATTTTACGATTATTGATGCGAATCAGAAAATCACCAATATTAATTGCATCAAATATCTCAGTAATAATAGCAGGCATCTGAGCATCATAGAGCAAACTCAGTTCACGACGACCGACAACATCAATATCGCACTGACGAAACTGACGAAATCGACCATCTTTTGCTCTTTCCCCACGAAATACCACATCCATTTGGTAGCGAGCAAAAGGAAAGCTTAATTCATTCAAGTGACGAGCAATATACGCTGCTAAAGGAACTGTTTGATCAAATTTTAAAGCTCTTGCTTCCGAACCTGTTTCACCTGCCTTATCCTTCTCTGCTTGCCGATTTGGTGGCAAAATGGGATTAAGACCATAGATAATATTGTCGCCTTGATTCCCCTTCGCTTGCAAAACTTCCAAGCGTTCCACTGCGGGAGTTTCTATAGGTGTAAATCCGTAGCTTTCAAAAACTCTCCGGATGGCGTCTAGCAAATACGATTCCAAGCGCTTTTCGCCAGGAAGAAATTCTGGAAAACCACTGGGAGTTGAGAAATTTATTTTGTCACTTTTTGCCATGCCTTTGCCTTGCTAACTCTAGTTAATCTGGGACTGGAGAAATAAAATGGGTAATAGTTCAAAATCTTATCAAGTACCGATAAGCATTTACCAATGACTCATAAAATTTCAACATATGAAACAATTCAATTTTATTGTGCCATTTTTCATCATCCCGAATCTCAAGTTTTCATAAGTCTCACACAGATAGAAGCAAAATTCTTCGGTTCTTCTGTGACTCTCAATAAATCAGGTAAGTCAACCAAGAAAACCTAACTTTTGCTATATGTAAATTAGATAAATAATACAGAGTATATAAGTAGCCGAATCAGGATTCATCCATGATAGTAGATTCCAAGATAGAAGAACAAGCAAGACAAACGGCGCTCCAAACAGAGCAAAATCAAGAGTTCAACTGGAGGGAATGCTGGTATCCTGTTTGCTTTGTGCAAGATTTACCCAAAAACCGTCCCTATAGCTTTTCCTTATATGACGAACCGTTCGTTTTATTTAGAGACTTGGATGAAAAGCTTGTCTGTCTGGTAGATCGCTGTCCTCATCGTGCTGCCAAACTCTCGGATGGACAGATAACTGACGGAAAAATCGAGTGCTTGTACCACGGGTGGCAATTTGGTAGTGATGGTCAATGTCTGCATATTCCCCAGTTAGCTACAGATGCCAAAATTCCTGCAAATGCTTGCGTGCAATCTTTCAAGGTTGTGGAACGCCAAGGTATGGTTTGGATGTGGGCAGGAGTTGGTGAAGCAGCTGCTGATGAGAAGATCCCAACAATAGAGGAGTTGGACAAGCCAGAGTTTGTCACCACAGACGTTATGCGTGACCTGCCTTATGACCAATTCTATTTTATTGAGAACATCATGGATCCAGCTCATGTTCACATTAGCCATGATGGCACTTTAGGTCAGCGAGAAAATGCCAAGCCATCGGAAATGGAAGTGCTGGAAAATTCTAGTAGAGGAATTCGAGGAAGGTTGCGAGGAATGAGCAAACCCAATCTACCTTGGTCACAACTAGATTTCATTGCTCCCAACTTCGTGATTTACAAATTTAGTGTTCCGCAGCGAGGTGTGGCTGGGGGAGTCGCTTTTTATTCGATACCTTTGGGTAAGGGTCGATGCCGGATTTTGGTCAGAAATTATAATAACTTTAAGACGTGGAAATTCAAGCTGACGCCCCGGTGGCTAGATCATATGCTTCGCAACAGAGTATTGGAAGAAGATTTGCCACTTATTATTGGGCAAAAGACACAAATTGAGCGGTTGGGACAAAGCTTGAAACAAGTGTTTTTGCCCCTGAAAACTTGTGACACATTTGTCGTAGAGTACTACAAGTGGTTGGATAAATTTGGATCATCTTTACCCTACTATCAGGGCTACTCCACCTCAAAAAATGTCAGCAGTGATGGGAATTGTTTAAACCCACCGCCACTAGACAGGTTCTCGCAACATACACAAGTGTGTAGTTCTTGCTCTAGTGCATATCAGACGACAAATCGAGTCAAACAAATTAGTGTGGGTGTGGCGATCGCCTTTGCAGCTTTAGCAATATGTGCCGACGGGTGGATGCAAGTTGTGGAAATTTCAGCTTCTCTTCTGGCAGTTGGTATAGCAGTTGCTGCTCAGAAACTCAAAACTCACTTTGAGCTTCCATACACTCGCCACTGAATGGATCATATAACAATGGTGCGTTACACTGCTTAACGCACCCTACGCATTGGAGATCCATTTTACAAATTCTGTGCGATCGCTCAACGTTTTATCGTAGCCGTTCTTCTTGGATCAGGGTTCGCTTGAAGAGTTGATTGTTCTTAAACCAGTGCCAAGTGCGGGCGCGATGATTATTGCAAGGACTAATCACAATCATTTCATACAAGAACATATCCGGTACGGTCTTATAAGAGAACCACAAAATAACCGTTGCATCATCGATTTCCCAGGCTTTTCCGTCAATACGGTCTGTGTCAAACCACAGCGTTTTGTCTCGGTAAGTTCCAGGAAACTCATACTCTTCGTGTTTCCCATCAGACCACTTATAGCGATTGATTTGGTAGTAGGAGTGGGAACCGTCTTCTGGAAATTGACAGGTTAAGTGAGATTCATATTTATCAACGATTTTTCCTTCTGTATCAACCACTGTATACGTACCTACCCAATCTCCTTCGTGGCGAGTAAGTACAGGCATTTCTTCTCGAATGGCAGACATAGCAGAACTCCTTTGTCTTCGCAGATACTAATTACTAAAGATTGTAAGCAACAAGATTTAACTGGAGATTGCTCTAACATCTTTTTAAATAACGTCCAGTCGGTGAACCTACAACCTGTCCATTATTGTAAATAAGATTTCCACGTAAAAACGTACTTTTCACCCGTCCCGTTAACTCCACCCCTTCAAAGGGTGTGTAACCTTGTTGTGACTCTGATTCAGCAGCACGTACCACAAAGGTTTCATTTGGATCTACCAGTACTAAATCAGCATCGTAGCCAATGGCGATATCCCCTTTTTGTAACAAACCAAAGCGTCGCGACGGATTCCATGATAGCAACTTAGCCATGTGGTTGTACGACATTCCCCGCTTACTACCTTCACTTAATACACCAGAAAGTAAATATTCTGTACCACCAAAACCAGACTTTGCCAACCAAATATTATTTGGGTCTTTAGCACTTCTTTTTTGTTCAGCAGAACAGCAAGCATGATCACTCACTATCCAATCTACCTGATGGTTGAGTACTGCTTGCCATAAGTATTCCACATCGGCACGGGGACGAATAGGGGGGTTTACTTTTGCCCAAGTAGCGGTGGGGGTATCAACATCTAATAGCAAATGTCCGACGGTCACTTCTCGCCGAAAATTGATATGGGGAAAAGCAGTTTGCATAGTCAAAGCTGCTTCCATTGCCTTACGTGAACTCAGGTGCAATAAATTGATATTTGCACAGTTCGTCTCATGTGCCAAATAGGAAGCAATGCAAATTGCTAAACCTTCAGAATGAGGGGGACGTGCTGCACTGTAGGCGTTTAGTCCGCTAAGGTTGGAGTCATTTTCAACTATTTTGGTATAGGCGTTGAGAATTTCAGCAACTTCGCAGTGCAAACTCAAGCTGATAGTATCTCGCGCTTCTGGATGTGCTTCCATCAAGCGAGTTAGACGGCGCATGATAAATTCAAAATGGGCGAAGTCATAGCGTTCCTCTTTATTAATCATCAGGAAGAGGTTTTGCTGGTCTGACAAACCATGCAACCCATAGCCGCCATAAAACATGAATATTTTAAACGAAGATACACCATGTTCTTCAAACAGTAAAGGTATTTCGTCGATATGCTGGCTAGCTATAGGTGCGACGTGATAGCCATAATCAACAAAAAAATGATCTGCGGATAACGCCAGTACTTCTGGAAAAAAATCCCGGTAGGAACCGCCTTTGTTGAGATAATACTGTCCTGTACGGATGTAATTGAGACTAGTTGTGACTCCCCCCATCGCGGCTGCTTTGGTTTCAGTCACAGCATCTTTGTCGAGGGGTTGATAGATACCGATGTGCATATGGGCATCTACGACTCCAGGAAAGCCTAGCAAGTTTTTGCCATCCAAGACCTCTTTGCCTTGGTCTGGGTTAATATTAGGAGCAATAGTAGCAAATTTTCCATCCTTAATTCCTAAATCAAGTCGTTCGACAGCATCCTGATGGGGACGAACTACCCGTAGATTTTTGATAATTTTATCTAATACCGGAGCTTCAGACACAGTTGACCTCACGTTAAAATGAGTACAGAACCCAAAAGTTTAAGAACATCAACACAGATGATATTATTCCATTAAACCGTTGTATAAGTTTAGTCTTGAAATCATAAATTTCAACATCGTACTGGGACGCAGACAAAATCCCATCACCATGTAACTTTTTTATTCAATCATCTTTAGGAGAAAAGATAATGGAAAGTTTTAATGAGTATCATCTAGACCCAAAGCAATTTAATTTTCTCAAAACCTTTCAAGATAACTGGCAAGTTATTAGAGATGAGTTTACACACTTTAGTAAACACGCATCGAATGAGGAGTTACAATTCACTTATGATGTTTTGGGTCCTAAAAGTAAAACGATAAAAACAAAAGGAAATTCAAAATACAGTGCTTTTGGTATTTTATTTCAAGGTATCTTCATTGAAGAATATATTCAAATTCATCAAATAGAATATCCTAATTATAGCCAAAATGACGCATCGGAAAAAGCACTTGCACTAAGAGAGAAATATTTCCCAAATGTGGCTCAGGTAATAAAAAAAATCAACTTAATCGATGATAACATCATCAGAAATGTCTATTTTGGTACATTCCATCCAGGCTTGGATATCAAGCTGCATGTGAACGATAACCCTCATATGAATCGTGGCTATCTAGGATTAATCGTACCACCAGGGGATATAGCTATGAAAATATGCCATGAGCAGCTTTATTGGCATGAAGGAGAATTCATGGTTTTAGATCACAGTTATCCACACTGCCCACATAATTACACCAATTATGACAGAACTGTCTTAGTTGTAGACTTTTTAAAAATAGATAAGCCGAGAGAAGAATTGATACGATTTGAACAAGAGCAAGTCACACAACGTATGCAAGATAATCCTTACAGTTTAGGTGTTTTTGGTAAAAGTGATAAAGCTAAAATAGAAGATTTTACCAAGTATGGTTTGGCTCATCAGTTAGAGTGGGATAAAGCTTTAGGGGCTTAATATTCTCTTCACAATAATTGGAAAAACTTATTGCATCCCACATCCTACAGTGGTCAATATTTTGCACATTAATATTTGATAGTGAAGCACTCATGCTTCAAAAATCCAATAAACTTGTTGCAAAAGTCAGGAAGTCTTGACAGGGAACTTTTAACAGAACCTCGTAAAATCTCACTTTTACAAGAAGTGTAATATTTTGCGATACGCATCGACGGTGTCTTCCCTTGAGGTGGCGATAAGCCGGAGGCTTGACGCTTTGCGTATCGCACCTGCGCAGTGCGGGCTTCTACGTGTTAGACCCCATGAGCGCAGACGCTCCAGAATCAGGATTTGCTGAATTCTTTTGCAACAAAAAAGGAACCAATATTTATGGTACTCGCCCGTACCGCAAATCGTCATCCTGTCGTCTTCATTGATGCCAACGTAGACGACTTTCAAAGTCTAATACTCGGTGCAGTAGCAGAAGCTGAAGTGATTGTCCTAGAAAATCACAGTGATGGAATTGCACAAATAACTACAGCACTGGTTGGACGCAGCGATATCTCTAGCATTCACATCGTTTCTCACGGTGCGCCGGGATACTTATATCTGGGTAATAGCCAGCTAAGCTTGGACACCATCGACTCTTATCGCTCACAACTGAAAACTTGGGGATCTGGTTGCATCCAACTCTACGGGTGTAACGTCGCCTCCGGGGATGTGGGTGCACAATTTGTTGCTCAACTATACGAATTGACAAGAACAAGTATCGCTGCCTCTTCTAAGCGAGTCGGAAATACAGCATTGGGTGGGAGTTGGCAATTACAACAACACATCGGAGAGTGTGACGCAACGAATGCGTTTACACCCGAACTGATGCAGAGCTACTCTGGGGTATTTGCTGTCACTTTTAGCACTCCTATTTACTATGGAGTGGGGTCAAATCCCTTTTCCATAACCACAGAGGACTTCAATGGTGACGGGCTACCCGACTTGGCTGTGGCGAACTATGGCTCCGACAACGTTTCAGTGCTGTTGAACAACGGTAGTGGCGGTTTTGGTACTGCTACCAACTTTGCGGTAGGGTTACGTCCGAGATCTGTGACCACGGGCGACTTCAATGGTGACGAGCTACCCGATTTGGCTGTGCCGATCATTGGCTCCGGTGCAGGCACAGTTTCAGTGCTGTTGAACAACGGTAGTGGCGGTTTTGGCACTGCTACCAACTATCAAGCGGGGTTAGGTCCGATATCCGTGACCACAGGGGATTTCAACTCTGACGGGCTACTCGACTTGGCTGTAGCGAACAATAGCTCCAACAACGTTTCAGTGCTGTTGAACAACGGTAGTGGTGGCTTTGGCACCGCCAGCAACTTTGCGGTGACGTCAAGTCCCCAATCCGTGACCACAGGGGATTTCAACTCTGACGGTAAACTCGACTTGGCTGTGGCGAGCTATAGCGACAGCGACAACGTTTCAGTGCTGTTGAACAACGGTGATGGTGGGTTTGGCACTGCTACCTACTATCAAGCAGGGTCAAATCCTTATTCCGTGACCACAGGCGACTTCAATGGTGACGGCAAACTCGACTTGGCAACAGCAAACATTTCTTCCAATAACGTTTCAGTGCTGTTGAATAACGGTAGTGGCGGCTTTGGCACTGCCACCAACTTTGCGGTGGGGTTAGTTCCCCAATCCGTGATCACAGGGGACTTCAATGGTGACGGTAAACTCGACTTGGCAACAGCAAACGTTTCTTCCAGCAACGTTTCAGTATTGTTGAACAACGGTAGTGGCGGCTTTGGCACTGCCATTAACTTTAGGGTTGGGCCAAACTCAGGTCCGATATCCGTGACCACAGCTGACTTCGACTCTGACGGCAAACTCGACTTGGCAACGGCGAACCTTAACTCCAATAACGTTTCAGTATTATTGAGTAGCATCATCAATAACCAATCTCCAGTTGCCGTTGACGACAGCGCCACCACTCGCCAAAATACTGCTGTGACTCTTTCTGTAACCACCCTGCTTGCTAACGACACAGACCCAGATGGCAACCTTTTAATCATTACTGCTGTCGGCAATGCGACTAACGGTACTGTGAGCTTAAATGACAATGGCACTCCTGATTATACGAGTGATGACGAAGTTATTTTTACTCCCAACAACAACTTCAGTGGCAACGCCACTTTTGATTATACCCTCAGCGATGGCAATGGTGGCACTGACACTGGAACCGTCACAGTTGCTGTTGGCCAAAACATCAACGGTGGTAATGGCAATGACAACCTCACTGGTACTGCTGGTAATGATGTCATTTTCGGTTTGAACGGCAACGATACTATCAATGCCTTGGCAGGAGATGACCAACTCGACGGTGGTAATGGCAATGACACTTTACTCGGAGGTAATGGCAATGATCAACTCGACGGTGGTAATGGCGATGACACTTTACTCGGAGGTAATGGCAATGACACTTTACTCGGAGGTAACGGAGATGACCTACTTGTCGGTGGCAACGGTAATGACTTCCTCAGAGGTGGTAATGGGGATGATATCTTAACTGGTGATGCTGGTGCGGATACTTTCGTCTTGCAGAAGAACAGTGGTGTCGATATAATTACTGATTTCAACCGCAGTGCTGGTGACAAAATTGGTTTAACAGGGGGTCTAACCTTTAAGAATTTGACGTTCTCTGGCAACAATATTCTATCGGATAATAGTATCTTAGCAACCCTAACGGGAGTTAATACGATGACGCTAACTGCAAGTCAGTTTGTGAGTGTGTAGAAGAGCTTACCTCACAGAATTTACGCAACGAGAGGCTTCGTTATGGGAGGGTGTAAGCAGGGCTGTTTCATTCGTTAAGGAGCAAGGATTTGTCAATATGTAGCGCGATAATTTTTGGGACATAAGTTATAGAAAACCTACATTGGAACCCAGAAAATTCAATTTTTCTCCAGGAAATAAGGAGCGATGGCTAAGATTAACCCTTGACATGATGAGCCTTTGAGGGAATGAAACAGCCCTGGGAGGGTGTAAGGGGGTAAGGGTGTAGGGCAGTGGCTCCCCTACACCCTTACACCCCCATACCCCTACACCCTTTGTTGGTCAACCACCCGACATGTCATCAAACCACCAAGGGTCGCTGATGTTCTTTGTTTTCACCAAAAAAGCTTTTTTTCGCATAAAACGTGTCAGCGCTGCAGGTCCCATGCGTGATCCACCCATGCCAGAAAATTTAAAAGCATTTTTTTCTCCCTCATGCATAAGAGCAGTCAGACCAGCATCATTAATACTAATAGCACCCGCATCTATCTGACGTGCGACTTTCAAAGCTTCTGTTTCTGAGGAGGCAAAAACGGCTGCACTTAATCCATAAATCGAATCATTTGCCAAGTTCACTGCTTCTTCAGTTGTGGAAAAAGGCATCACTGGCATAATAGGACCAAATGTTTCTTCGGTCATCACCTTCATAGAATGGTTGACAGAAGTGAGAACTGTAGGACGACACCACCAACCTCCTCCATAATTCTCAACTTCACCGCCACAGTGAACAACTGCTCCTTGTTCCACGGCGTCTAGCAGATGGTCGCTGATAATTGCTGCTTGTTTTTCTGCAATAATAGGACCAATTTCTCCATTTTCCAGCCTAGGATAACCTAACTCAAGACGTTGGGCTTTGGCTACCAGTTGTTCAACAAACTTTTCAAAAATAGATTCCGCAACATAGATTCGCTCAATAGAAAGACACGATTGTCCGGTGCTAACGACGGAACCCCACAAAATTGCTGATGTTGCTAAGTCTAAATTAGCAGACGACAAAACGATCGCCGGGTCTTTTCCTCCTAATTCCAAAAAAGCAGGAATAAAGCGTTTGGCTGCTGCTTCTGCGACTTTTCGACCTGTTGCCACACTCCCAGTAAAGCATACCAAATCCACATACTCGATCAGTGCAGCTCCGGTTTCGCCTGCTCCCTCTATAAAAGTTAATATCTCACGTAATATTGGCACTGCATTAATTGATGCCAACAGTGGTCCGCAAAAGCGGGGAGCAATTTCACTGGGTTTGATGATTACAGCACAACCAGCGAGTAATGCTGGAATTGTATCTATTGTGGAAAGCAGCAGAGGAAGGTTCCACGGGCTAATGACTCCAACTAGAGGGTAAGGAACCGCTGTTTGTTGCAGTTCGATAAAAGAAATTGCTGTATCTTTAACAGATTCTTGCAATAGTTGTGGTGCTAATGTACACCATCTATCAATGCTAGAGAGAAATGAGTCAATTTCTAATTGCGATATTGATAATCTTCCGGTGTCATTGACCAACGCTTCGAGCAGTTTATCGCGTCCAGATATAATCGCACTCTTCCACTGTTGCAGAACTGAGATTCTCCCTTCTAAACCAAGCTGCAACCAACTTCTTTGTGCTCTGCGCAAGCGGTTGCATTGCTGTACTATTAGCTTTGGCGGTAGTGGTATAATCACATAATCAAATTTTCCAGTCCAGGGGTTGCGAACTTCTATTGGTTTGGACATGACTCAAATTACCCCCAGTTTAGCTAGGCGCTCTATCGTTTCTTGCTGTGTTTTGATGAAGTGTTTGCGGTCTACTTCTTTTTCCAGCATAGTGTTAGCTGGGTAAAAGTGCGAGTCACGATAACTTTCTGCGTAGAGTTCAAACCGTTGTCGTGAAAGTAAATTATTTAACCCTGGGCGGCGGCGGTAGCGGCGTAAAGCAGCCAAGTCTATCTCAGCAAAAGCTGCTATACTCTCCCCTTGGCCTGTCTCGGCTAAAACCAACCCTCGATAGTCAATGATTTTAGAGCCACCATCGGCAGAAGCAACAGGGATGGGGATATTAGTGATACCCGCAGTATTTGATGAGACTACGTATGCCATATTTTCTGCCGCGCGGCAGATTTTTGCCGCTTCTTTGGGAGCGCGTTCTTTACCATAAACTTCTGAGGTTGAGTGCAGAAAAATCTCTGCTCCACGCATTCCCAGACAGCGCGTCACTTCCGGATATAAAATTTCTTCTGATGCGATCGCCGCTAAATTCCCAATAGCAGTTTTGGCAACCGGAAACACACCTTCAAGTCCATAACAGTCAAGATATTTATCCCAGACATCATGCGGTGTCGGAGCAAACATAGAATTCAGCCGCCGATACCGCAAGACAACTGACCCTGATGGGTCAATAACAAAGCAAGTTTGAAAGTACAGTCCTGGAAAGTTGGGGTCAAGTTCGTAGGCGTTACCCGCAAGAAAAATACTATGTTTTTGTGCAATTTTACTGAGTGCCTCATATTCAGCACCCGCCATTTCAAGACTTGCTTTTTCCCCCCAGACAGCCAGCGACTCTCCCATTGGAAAGCCCGTGAGGAAGTATTCCGGTAAAACAATTAAACGACAGTCAAAGCCGATGAATGCAATACTGGCAGCAATTTGTTGTCCTAAACGCTTGATAGTATTTTGCATCAAAGAACGTGCTTCCTGACGATCAGTTGCTTGGTTGACTGCGTGGCACGTTACTTGGAGTGCTAAGGCTCGAAATGAGTCGATGGTTTCTGGATTGACTGTCATAATCTCGACTTTGTCTAGATTTTCACTATTTTATGTTTTATTGCGATGGGCGATCGCTTTTACAGTATCTGAGCTTCACGGCTGAGAAAGTGCATTCATCCCCCCTTAATCATCAGACAAAAGTGCAAAAAAACCCAGGTTACGCCTGGGTTAATTCCTACTTACAGTTGTGAGTTCAATTTTGATTGCTGGGTACTGCCAAAAACCTTTAATTCACTGCTGCTTTAGTTTTAGCTTTAGCTGCTTTTCGCTTCATCGCAGCACCGAATATACCTGCTGCTATTGTGCCACCAATAGTCAGAGGTTCGGGAACGGGCTTACTGAATCCATATGACTGAAACACGTTGAATGCTTGAGGGCTGCCCAGAAAGCGGTTAAAATCTGTAGCTGCATTTAGGTTTTGACTTTGCGTGAGTACAGCTGAGCCATAAATGATCGGAGGGTAAAGGTTGGTAGGCGGAGTGTATACAACTTTGACTAGATTAGGTTGTGTTAGAGCGTCTGTTTTGTAAACAACACCCGCATCTATAGTATCATTAGTCAAGCTTGACACTTTATTTAGTACGTCACGCACATCCGTGCCGAAGACAAGTTTGGGTTGGATTCGATCATATATCCCTGAATTCCTAAAGAATTGCTGGGCAAACTGTCCGGCTGGAACAACCGCAGGATCACCAATAGCCACGTTACGGGTGAAATTTAATATGTCTTGAGGGCTTGATATAGGTGTGGTTCCATTTGTAGGCTCGATTACAGCCAAGGTGTTGCCTACTACATCTTGTCTGGTTCCCGCTACGAGTTTACCGTTAGATTGCAGAGTATCTAAGGGTGCTTCGGATACTGGGAAGAAGACATCTATATTTCTATTATCTGTGTTGTTTAGGATTTGATTAACGAGAGTACCAGAAGCCCCAAAAGTATTGTTAAAGGTGACGCCTGGATTGCTTTGCTGGTAAAGTGCTTCAACATCCTGTAGGCTGCCGTTCAAGCTGGCAGCAGCGTAGATGTCAATCCCACCAACTGTAGCAGCTTGTGCTGGTTTAGCTTGGACGCCACCGAAACCCAAAGCAATGCTAGCGCTAGCCAGCGCTAATTTGTACCTTTTCTTCATGAAAGATTTCCTGCGTTAATGTGCGATATGTGACTGTAATTTTTCAAATTCCAAATTTCGCACCCACTATTGAAAGTTTGCTTTTTACTCCAGCTAGAAGATAGGAATAAAGTCGTAGCTGGTAAGCAATCTTTGGTAGTCTAGTATTTTTTAAACCTACCTTAATGTTCACTAACTTACAATTATCTCCAAAGCATCTTTATCCAAAAAAGACAGTAGTCTATGTACTTATACTGGTAGAAAATCGTCTGAATTACCAATAAAGTAGGTTAATTTATCTGTTCTATCCTGAAAATTTTGTATAAAGTTATCTTAAAAATTCAATTTTCTATTTAAAAAAGTATACGGTTACTCAGCATATATTGCTTTTATTGTAGCGATTTAGCTTGAAAAAGGGTGTAGGGGTGTAGGGGCATGGGGGTATAGGGGAAAGGCATTATACCGGTTACCAACTTGGTCAGGTACGTTTTTAAAGGTATAGGACTTACGCATGAAAACGAAAAATCAAGGGTTTGGGCAAGGGGTATAGAGGTATAGGGGGGGTAAGGGTGTAGGTGTTCAAACCCTTACCCCCTATACCCTTACACCCTCCCATAACGAAGCATCTCGTTGCGTAAATCCTAAGGTATTAACTCTGAGAAAAAGATTTAGACGTACCTCAATTGCTTGGGAAACGCTATAAGGAAAAGGTATTCAACAATATTTTTATGCGTAACCAGGACTACGACGACAAAATCTCTAACCCGTTTTCTGAATTATTAGAGCAGTTAAGTATTTTCACAAACAACTCGGGTACTGACTCAAAAGCCTCTGGTCGTAGGTTCGATGGTTGGTCTTTATCAGAGCGAAACCCTGAGATTATAAAAGCTTGGATGCCGATATGGGAATGGTTTTACCGCTACTATTTTCGGGTTCAAACCTCTGGGTGGCATCATATGCCATCGGTTGGAAAAGTGTTGATTGTCGGTTCTCATAATGGCGGGTTGGGTTCACCAGATACCTCAATGTTCATGTATGACTGGTTCCGCACTTTTGGCTATGAGCGATTAGCCTACGCCTTGATGCATCCGTCAGCCTGGGATACTCCTATCTTTGCTGTGCCAGGTGCTCCGGTGGGAGCTCTCATAGCACATCCCAAAATGGCGAGTGCGGCTCTACGAAAAGATGCAGCACTACTGGTTTACCCAGGAGGTGCTCAGGATTTGTTTCGTCCTTACACTTGGCGAAACCGAATTCATCTGGCAAACAATAAGGCATTCATCAAGCTGGCTTTGCGCGAGGAGGTGCCAATTGTGCCTATTATTTCTCATGGTGCACACTCAACTTTGATTGTGCTAGCTGATTTCTACCAGCAGATGAAACAATTCCATGAATGGGGCTTTCCTTGGTTACTTGATGGAAACACCGGTGTATTCCCTATTTACCTTGGGCTACCTTGGGGCGTGGGGATTGGACCATTACCAAATTTTCCGTTACCCATGCAGATTCATACTCATGTCTGTGCACCAATTGTATTTGAGCGCTATGGTCGTGTGGCGTCTCGCGATCGCACCTACGTAGATGCTTGTTACGAGCAGGTTCGTGCGATGATGCAAGCTGAGCTAGATGAGTTAGTACAAAAGTGTGAGTCCGAATAGCAAACACTTTAAGTTTGACTTAACAATTCAATCAACTTCACGACTCGTTCTTTAACTTCATCTCGAACACGGCGAAAGGTTTCTATACCTTGCCCTTCTGGATCATCTAGTTGCCAATCTTCAAACACATTTCTTATCACCCATTCTTCAGGTAAATTGACTCCACAACCACAAAGAGAAATCACAGCATCATAATTTTCTGCTTTGAAATTATCTAAAGGTTTGGAAGTCTGATGACTAATATCAATTCCAATTTCTGACATCACTTGGACAGTTTTTGGATCTACTGAACTTGATTCCAATCCAGAACTGTTAACAGCAATTTTACCGTCTCCCAATGTGCGAGCAAATCCCTCTGCTATTTGGGAACGACGAGAATTTTTCTTGCAAACAAACATGACTCGTTTCACGCGCGTTTCCTCTCTATTAGATATTCAAAAATTTTCTGAAAAATTACAAAGTTCTTGGTTCAGAAGACGTGAAGAATCGTCTTTGAAACCAGAGTGCGACATTCACCAAACCAATCAGCACAGGAACTTCTACCAATGGACCAATGACTGCAGTAAAAGCAGCACCTGAGTTGATTCCAAATACAGCGACAGCAACGGCGATCGCCAACTCAAAATTATTACCCGCAGCCGTAAACGCCACACTTGCTGCTTTTGCATAATCAGCTCTGATTTTCCAAGCCATGTAGAAGCTGACAAAAAACATAAGTATGAAGTAAATCAGCATTGGAATTGCGATTCGGACAACATCAAATGGAATCTGAACAATGAGATTGCTCTTCAAGCTAAACATAACCACGATGGTAAATAGTAAAGCGATAAGTGTGATGGGGCTAATTTTGGGAACAAACTCAGTGTGATACCATCTTTTTCCTTTTGCTCTCACCAAAAGAACGCGAGTCACGAATCCAGCGATGAAAGGAATTCCTAAATAAATAAAGACACTCTGGGCAATTTCTCCAATACTAATGTTGACGACACTCCCCTTCAAGCCAAATAAAGGAGGCAAAACACTCATAAAAAACCAAGCGTAAGGACTGTAAAACAGGACTTGAAATATACTGTTGAACGCCACAAGTCCTGTTGTGTATTCAGTATCTCCTCTAGCTAAATCACTCCAGACAACGACCATTGCAATACAACGGGCTAATCCAATGAGAATTAATCCCGCCATGTATTCTGGATAATTATGTAAGAAGATAATCGCTAGAGCAAACATCAAAATTGGTCCGATAACCCAATTCTGAACGAGCGATAAACCGAGAATTTTGCCATTACGAAAGACATCACCCAACTCTTCATATCGCACCTTGGCAAGAGGCGGATACATCATCAGAATTAAGCCGATGGCAATGGGTATATTAGTAGTTCCTACCTGGAATTGGTTAATAAAGGTATCTATTGCGGGAAAAAAGTAACCCAAAAAGACCCCAATAACCATTGCTAAAAAAATCCAAAGGGTTAGGAAGCGGTCAAGAAACGAAAGTTGCTTAAGAAGATTTTTCTTCTTCATTGACCTGATTCCCGTAGAGTATTAAGACTATATCTCTATCATTTCAAAAAAAATTGATATGCCAATCTTTAAAGTAGATTCTGTTACACAAATTAATCAAAAAAAGTTGATGCGTTAGGATGACTCTTGACACAAACGAGCAGGCAGAATTTGGTACAGGCGGCGAAACTCTGACAAATACTGCTCTAAAGCAGCAAATTGAGGTATATTGAGGCTGTAGTAAATCCAGCGTCCTTCTTGACGAGAGCGAACTAAACCAGCTTCCCGAAGAGTTTTTAAGTGAAAAGATAGCTTTGACTGGCTGACTTCTAAAGCATCGCACAAGTCACATACACAAAGCTCTTTATTTTGCAGTAGTTCGATAACACTAATTCTCAGTGGATCGGAAAGAGCATGGAAACCGAGAACAATTAAATCAGGAGTGGTTGTGGAGGAGGATTGCATTAATAAAAATGAAGGTGAAAGTGTTCACTCTCTATTGTGGAATAGAAAATTGAAGTTGCAAGTATTAACTCTGGCAAAAATGCAAAGCTTTATACCTATAAGTCGTGCTAATACCGTGATTTCCACAGGTATTGATTTGATTTTTTAATTTTTGTTTTTGTAGAGTGCAAGGACGCAGTCCATTTTGAATTGTTCATGCCATGCACCTGTTATACTAATCTAAACAAGACAAAACTTTAACAGTTATCAGTTATCAGTTATCAATTGTTCACTGTTTACTGTTCCCTGTTCCCTGTTTACTATTTACTGCTCCCTGCCCCCTGCCCCCTGCTCCCTGTTCCCTGCCCCCTGTGCTCCCTGTTCCCTGTTCCCTGTTCCCTGTTCACTGATTTATTCATGCAACCTTCTAGTCAAAAGCTGCGACAATTACTACAGCGTCCGGAAATTATCATCATTCCTGGCGTTTACGATTGCTTGGGAGCAAAACTGGCTGAACAATTGGGTTTTGAATTAATCGCGACTAGTGGCTTTGGTATCGCCGCCTCTACACTTGGTGTACCAGACTATGGTTTGATGACTGCGACGGAAATACTTGCCAGCACAGGACGAATTGCTCAATCAGTGAGTATACCTTTAATTGCTGATATGGACACTGGCTATGGCAACGTATTAAACGTGATCCGAACTGTAAAGGACGCGGTGCAGCAAGGAATTGCGGGTATTTTACTAGAAGACCAAGAATGGCCAAAAAAATGTGGTCACTTTGAGGGAAAACGAGTCATTTCGATGGCTGAACATGTTGGTAAAATTCGGGCGGCTGTACATGCGCGTGGTGAGAGTGGTTTAATTATTATTGCTCGCACTGATGCTCGTGCTGCATTGGGTTTGGAAGAAGCAATGAATCGTGGTAAAGCTTATATTGATGCTGGAGCAGATATCTTATTTATTGAAGCGCCTCAATCTGTCGAAGAATTACAAAAAATTGCCTCTGCGTTTCCAGATGTTCCTTTAGTCGCCAATATTGTCGAAGGTGGCAAAACTCCCCAACTCTCGGCGTCACAGTTGCAGGAGTTAGGTTTTAAGATTGTGTTTTTCCCAGTTTCTGCTTTGCTTGCAGCGACAAAAGTTATGACTGCTTGCTTGCGTCAATTGAAAGAACAGGGAACTACGGCGGATTTTCAGGAGTTGGTTGAGTTCAAGGAATTTCAAAATCTGATTGGTGTACCTGAATATCTGCAAATGGAGAAGCAGTTTATATTAAATCCGGTAGCATCGGAGTAATTAACAGGCAGTCTGGGGCCACCAATGATAGTAAGTAATAGCCCGAATTAAAAACTGCTGTTCTAAAAGGACTTTACAGCATTGGAATAAAGCTTCCTCGCTCATCCTCAAGTTGATCGAAAGAACGATTCGCTATGGGTTCATTAACTAACGGCCACAAACGTTCTGCAGCCTGCAATTCGGGTGAATAGGCAGGTAAATATTCCAAATGCAAACCCACGGGTATCTCTAAATCTTTGCTCGTATGCCATCCGGCTCTGTCAAGAGTTAATATGATGTGCTTATCTTGACCTAATTTAAATTCTCGCGCGAAGTCGGCTAAAACTTGGTTAAAAAGACAAACGTTAACTTTTGGTAAAATCCAATTAATTTGTCTCTCCAGATTCCGGATGTACAAAACCATATAACCACAGCCATTGATAACGCCAGTACACGTTGGCGATCGGCTGCTCTCCCATATTTACCCACACTCGTCGTAATTTATATGGTGAGCAGCGCGTTGGGCGGCGAGCCGCGCTTGTTGCGACTGCGAACCCGGAGGGTGAAAGTAGTCAATTTATTAGAAAACTAGCTGAATATAAATTAGATTATGTCGTAGCAATAAGAAGTAATCATGGAGTCTGGCTGCCAGCAGGTCAGAGCGTCAGGGCGAATAAGTGGTGTAAATTTGAAAGAACATTTAGCAATCAAAAATCAGAAACTAGATACATTAGAGAAATAATTTATGGTAAAAAAAGAGCCATAACTTACTGGGAAATAACTACCGACCCAGAAACCATGCCGGAAAATTCTACTTCTTACGTTATGACAAATCTTCAAGGAAATCTGAAGAAAACTTTAGGCGACCTATATGGATTAAGAACCTGGGTAGAATATGGTTTTCGGCAGTGTAAACAGGAACTAGGTTGGACAGATTATCGTTTTACTAATTCCCAACATATTGAGAGGTGGTAGGAAATTTTTTTTTGTGTTTACAGCATGATTAGTTTAAATTCTCCAGCATTTGTAGGCTTAAATATTAGTCAAATAGAACCGGAGGTACAAGAAAATAGTTCTGTTGATTTTTCTAATCATCAACAATGGAATCATGAATGTGGATGGAAGAATACTTTAAATAATCTGCGTCTCATTGTCCAACCTATATTACTATTTTGCTTAATTGACCCCTGGTTAAATATTTTTACAAATTCCAATTTTTTCCTGGAATTCAATCAATTAATTAGTACAATGAATCAATTCAAACCCTGTTATGGTTCTGGATAATTTAACTTATTTACTACTTGCTTACTCCGGAAAATGACAGAAGAGGGATATATAAAGAAGAAGCCCAACAAAGAACAGATGATAAGTGGAGGGTCTCTGAATTTTTACTGGGGGATATTGAAAATAGCCCTAGTAAAGACTCCGAACAGATAGAGATACCCCCCAGTAAAGACAGCCCTAGTACAAACTCCTCTAAGTTCCATATACCCCCCAGTAATAGCAGCCCTAGTAAAAAGCGCAGAAATTGGGGTGAGGGTAACGGCACTATTCATTATCAATACTTGCACAGATACGCTTGAGTCCCGTATTCGACCCCAAACCATATAAACACAACAACAACCGTCGTTGCAGAATATCTCGCTCTAAGTTAGAACGGACACCAATATTTTTGAAATGATTGGTAAAACCAATTCGCAAATCGGCTTCTTTCAAGATATCTAGCAAACTTGTCATAAACCAGCATTGGTCTATTTCACGTTTCAAATGCAAAATATTTATGGGTTCGGGTTGAGCTTCTAGTGGCGAAACTTTTATTCAACCGTTGTTTTTCTCTTGAATCTTGACTCTTGTATTTTTGGGCATTCCTTTATCCAACATAGTCAGAGCATCAGTCATTTCCTGTTGGAGTGTAGTAATAAATTTTACGGCTTCGAGTGGTTGCCCAATTGCTTGATAGTAAATTTCCCGGTGTATGTCAAAGTCTTGAGGTAAATCCTCTTCTGGGTTGCAGTAGCGTTTTGCCCCAACGACCCAGATTTCTTTGGAGCGCAACCTGTCCCGCAGTGCTTGCAATACAGAAATTTCGTAATTTACTCGATTAATCCGCTCTCGTCCATCACTCTCAATCTCAACAATCAAATCCTTCCAGTCATTTTTGAGGACACCATCAATGAATAACTCCTCAAGAGGCGCATAGGCTTTGGCATGGCGATTGCCTACGGCAGAGCTACGCTTAACGCACAATTCATATCGTGATTCAGCAACGCCGAATTGACATACTACTTTATCGCCAACACTGGCTGTTGTTGTCATAAGTTTGAAGTCGGAAGTTTGAAGTCGGAAGTTTGAAGTTAGTAATTCAATTATATCTCTTCTTCCTTCTTCCTCCTTCTGCCCTCTGCCATCTGCCTTCTGCCTTACCCCAACCCAGATCACCAAAAGCTGCCAAGAACCATATTATCCTTCCACCGACAAGTTGAAATGTAACGAAATATTTCGCCAACAGCATCCATTGCTACTGATGCCCCTGTTTATGTTGTCTCGTCAGACTGGTGCGAAGTTTCGGCATCACTTAAATCAAACCGCTCACAGATTACTCCGATTGAGGCGATCGCACTTCTACCCCCTGAACGGTTACGAAATTTTTCTGAAAAATTATTTATTTTTTTGAGCAATCACTGCATAAACAATTTATAGAAATACCCACTAAATAAATAGGAGGGCATTGTTGAATTTCAACTGTACTCACATACTCTTCTACAAGACCCTATTATTTAAAGGAGAAAAATAATTGTCAGTTCTACGTCCTCGTCCGTGTCCTTGAAATTACCAGCCACTACGTCAGTGACTTTCAGTAGACCGAAAAGTTTTGTCAGTCAACGCAAGAATCAGGGTTTCAAGCAACGTTTTTGGAATGGATCACAGCGAGTAAAAGCGATAAGCCGGAGGCTTGACGCTTCGGGTACGGTACCCTTGGCGTCCACGAGCCTGTTGCCCAAAAGGCAGATTATGGAAGGATTTCGGTAGATTGTGTTTCCTCGCTCAAATGAAGAGCGCTTAAGTCTTTTAGAAAAGTTTTCGGTCTACTGACTTTGATATGACCAGCCATTACATCAACGACACTGATCACACATTGCAGCATAAGCTGCAACAACTCAAAGACCAACTTCCTAACCTAGAGAGTCATTCACAGGAGTACTGAAACATATTTAGAAGTACGATTTATTTGCTCAAAACTCATTCCTATTGCCCAATACCTTCGCCAAAATAAAGAGGGCTTTCTGTAGTAGAGCAATGCTTTACCACAACTACAACTCAATCACGATAGAAAGCTCATGCCAGATATATTAGCTTTGTTGAAATATTTGCAGCGATATGCGACAAGAACGACATTGAGACGGTGGAGTCGAATTGTATGCTGAAACCTTATAAAGATGAGAAGAAAATGGATAAATTTTCTACCTTTTTAGATATCTTGCAATACCGAGCAATACATCAGTCTGAACAAATTGCCTATACCTTTTTATTAAACGGGGAAACAGAAAGCGTAAGTCTTACTTATCAAGAATTGGAGCGAAAAGCGCAAGCGATCGCCGTTCGAGTTCAAGACCGAGTTAAAGTTCCTGGTTCGCGAGTCTTGTTGCTGTTTCCACCAGGTCTAGATTTTATTACTGCTTTCTTTGGCTGTTTATACGCTGGGTGTGTCGCCGTTCCCGCCTATCCGCCTCGACGCAATCAAAAACTATCCAGACTGCAAGCGATTGTATCAGATGCCCAAGCGTCAGTGGCGCTGACCACTCAATCTCTTTTAGCTAATGTAGAGAACCAATTGACTGAGAATCCAGAATTGGATGCTGTGCAATGGATAGCTACCGATAACCTCAACAGCGACTTGGCGTCAAACTGGCAAGAACCGACTTTGTTCGAGAGTGACCTGGCTTTTCTCCAATATACTTCAGGTTCTACTGGAACACCCAAAGGGGTAATGGTGAGTCATGGTAATCTATTGCATAATCAGCGAATGATTGAAAAGGCTTTTGGGCATACAAAGGAAACTATTTTTGTAGGTTGGTTGCCCTTATTCCACGACATGGGACTGATTGGAAATGTACTGCAACCATTATATTTAGGCATACCATGCATTCTCATGTCGCCAGTAGCTTTTCTACAGAAGCCTTTGCGCTGGCTGCAAGCAATTTCCCGCTACAAAGCGACGACTAGCGGTGGGCCCAATTTTGCTTATGAACTATGCGTTCGCAAGATTACTTCCGAACAACTCTCTACTCTTGATTTGAGCAGCTGGGAAGTAGCTTTCAATGGAGCAGAACCTGTCCGTGCAGAGACATTGGCAGAATTTACAACCACTTTTGCATCTTGTGGTTTTCGTGACGAGGCGTTTTACCCTTGCTATGGGATGGCTGAGACAACCTTATTTGTTTCTGGAGGTTTGAAAACAGCTTTGCCAACAGTACTTTGTGTTGATGGAACAGCTCTTGAACAAAATCGGGTTATAGAAGTTAGCGATGAGTATACAGATCGTCGGAAAATCATTGGCTGTGGCCAGACTTGGTTAGAGCAGAAACTTGCGATCATCGATCCCAATTCCTTAACCTTGTGTCATGCTGACCAAGTAGGAGAAATTTGGGTTCATGGTTCTTCTGTTGCTGATGGCTATTGGAATCGACCTGATCTGACCCAACAAACTTTTAACGCGCAACTACAAGATACTGATGAAGATACTGATGCTGGATCTGAACCATTTTTACGCACTGGAGATTTAGGATTTTTGCACGATGGTGAATTATTCATTACAGGGCGACTTAAAGATGTTATAATTATCCGAGGAAGAAATTATTATCCTCAGGATATTGAACTAACAGTAGAGAAGAGTCATCCAGCACTGCGACCTAGTTGTGGATCTGTTTTTACGATTGAGGTAAATGGAATTGAACACCTGGTTGTTGTTCAAGAGTTAGAACGGAGTTATTTACGAAAATTAGACACCAGTGAGGTGCTGAGAAATATTCGCCAAGCGATAACAGCAGAATATTCTCTACAGATTTATAGCATCGTACTGATTAAGACTGCAAGTATCCCTAAAACTTCTAGTGGTAAGATTCAACGTCAAGCCTGTCGATCTAAATTTCTAGTTGGAGATTTGGATGTTGTCAGTGAATGGAGTGAAAATCCTCGGCATCAAGTCAAATTTATGAATTTGCAGTCTGATATCGAATTAACTTTGAACCAATTATCAACTGTCAGCAGTGAGAAAAGTAAGTCTTAATTAGTTTAGCAATTGCTAAACTAATTAAGTATTTCTAAAAAAATGTCAAAACGAAGGACATACTTGTTAGTAAAATCAACGGAGATGAAAAAATGGTTGAATTTTTGAATTTTCAAATGAGTAACTCTGATTTAAAAACTAATAATGCCTATCACGTGGAAGCCTCACCTGAAAAGCTTAAGACTACAGCAGAAATTCAAGCGTGGTTAGTGTCCTACCTAACAAATGTATTAAAAATTAATCCAAATGAGATTGATGTTACACTTCCCTTTGACTGCTACAACATGGATTCTGCGTCTGCCATTGGATTGAGTGGAGAGATAGAGGAATGGCTTGAATGCGAATTTGAACCAACTTTGCTGTACGATTATCCAACTATTGAAGCTTTAACAAAGTATTTAGCTAACAGCTTATCTATTAAGCAGTAAGTTGTTAGCTAAATACCGAAACAAACATGTAGTATTTGATAAGGTGAAAACAATGCAAAATGTCAACAGCGATCCAAACACAAGTATGCCAAATCCCAAATTTACTGTAGAAAAGGAAATCAAACGTATTAAAATTGTTGAAAATAATTACCAGAATAACCTGAATTCTGACTACACTGAGAAAATTAAGGAGCTAGACCACAATTTCAAATATGAAGAACAGAGTAAATATTATTGGAATCCTCCTGAACTTTCACTTCTTTACGGAACACCCTTTTATGAAGTTGCTTCTCCATCTCAAAAAATAGCACTTAATCATCAATTTTGGATGTCAAACTATAGCCTTACCGCTTATAGTGAAATGGAAACAATTGACTATAACCTAATAACAGCAGATTGTTTCTCTGCTTTAGGCGGTAATTATAAAATTCTTGCTGAACAGCTTGAACATGAAGCGGTTCAAGAACGTGTTCATATTCATGCTTTCTTCAAAGTTAATTTCCAAATTTTGAAAAATTTGTTAGGCAAGCAAGCTTTTACTAATATTTTGCTGGAAAACAAGCCTGCAAAAAATAGTCAATTTGCAAATTTTCAGTATCATAGTCTACGCTTTTTATCGACCCTAATTTCCGATAAAAGAAAACATTATGTCTCTCCTCATTTGAAAAAACTAGAAGCCAAAAATAAATTATCTGTAACGACTACTAATGGTTTTTTCCATGGATACGGAATGCTTCCTTCTTATTTCATCCGATTCTTTGCATCTAGTTGGGGCAGTTCACCCTTCTTAGCTAGCCAATACTATACGTTACGTTATCTTGCTAATATGCTTTTGAAGAATCAAGAACATACTATACATTTGTATTTCAAAAAACTTCAGAAGCAAGGCGAGTATGTTCCAGTACCAACTGCTATCTCCCACTACCACTTTTTAGATGAATCTTTCCATACAACGACATCTTTATTCCTAGCTCGAGATTTACATAAAAACTTCCCAGCGCCAACTGCTTACGAAAAATTACTGATTAATTGGGCAGTTTATGTCACTCAAAAGACTAACCTTAGCCATATATCGGGAGTAATCAAGAATCGCTTTTTTGGAGATGATTTATCGGGAATGTTCTATATTTATAAGGTGTTTAGGAGCACTTTATTTAATCTGTCTCACGAAGAAGCCGTTCAATGGGTTGAGAAATGTTTCTGTCAAGAACACGAAGGTTTTCATCAGTCAGTTAAATGCCACCAGCGTCTTCATTTAGATATACGTAAACTTTGTGAGAATCTCGACTATCTATGGCCAATTAACCGCGAAATGCGTCTCATGGCTTCAGGAGGAACGGTTGACAGAGCTATTAGAGATAATATCAAGACATTCAAACAGTTCTCTAAGTTAGTTGCTTCAGCTGAGTGATAGAATCACCAATCAGTGGGATAGCATCTTTGCAGTCCGTAGAAATATACTTAGCCCTTGAAGCAGTTGCAGGTACGTAAATTATCGTAGGTCTGAAATGGAAGCTATAGCGATTATAGGCATTGGCTGTCGTTTTCCGGGTGCTAACCACCCAGAAGCCTTCTGGCATCTACTAAGAAACGGTGTGGACGCCATTACTGAGGTGCCATCAGAGCGATGGGATATTGATACCTTATACGATCCAAAACCGGTTACACCGGGAAAAATGAATACCCGCTTTGGCAGTTTTCTAGAGCAGGTAGATCTGTTTGCTCCTAGATTCTTTAGGATTTCCCCCCGTGAGGCAGAGCGAATGGATCCCCAGCAAAGGCTAATTTTGGAGGTAGCCTGGGAAGCTCTAGAAAATGCTGGACTAGCACCAGACAAACTAGCTCAGAGCCAGACGGGGGTTTTCATGGGCATCAGCAGCCATGACTATGGCGTTTTGCAAGTCAAGGATTTAGACAGTATAAATGCTTATAGTGGCACGGGAAACGCTTTTAGTATTGCTGCCAATCGTCTGTCGTACTTGCTGGATCTGCATGGACCAAGTGTGACAATAGATACTGCTTGCTCTTCTTCATTAGTTTCACTACATTACGCCTGTCAGAGTTTGCAGATTGGAGAGTCTGAGCTTTGCTTGGTTGGAGGTGTGAACCTGATTTTATCTCCAAATAATCATATTGTTTTCTCGCAGGCAGGTATGATGTCAGCAGATGGGCGTTGTAAAACTTTTGACGCTAATGCTGATGGTTATGTTAGAGGCGAAGGCTGTGGTGTACTTGTCCTCAAACGTCTTTGGGAAGCTCAAAGAGATCAAGACAATATTCTGGCAATTATCAAAGGTTCAGCAGTTAACCAAGATGGTCTTACCAATGGACTTACAGCTCCTAATGGTCTTTCTCAACAAAGAGTAATCCGTCAAGCCTTAAAAAGTGCTGGAGTAACACCAGCGCAGATTAGTTATGTTGAAACCCACGGCACTGGTACCCCTTTGGGAGATCCCATTGAGATTAGAGCTCTAAAAGCTGTGCTAATGGAGGGTCGTTCCTTAGAGCAGCCTTGTTATATTGGTTCAGTTAAAACTAATATTGGTCATTTAGAAGCTGCTGCGGGAATTGCTGGACTGATCAAGGCGGTACTTTCACTACAACATAAAGAGATTACACCGCACTTGCACTTGCAGCAACTGAATCCATATATTTCTTTTGAAGGAACTCCGTTTTCGATTCCAACTAAACGCCAACCTTGGATTGCTGGTACAGAAAAACGTTTAGCAGGGGTAAGCTCGTTTGGCTTTGGTGGTACCAATTGCCATGTGATTCTTGAAGAAGCGCCTGCTGTGACTTTCTCCCCTAGCGATCTTGAACGCAAAATGCACCTGTTGACACTTTCGACAAAAAGTGAGACAGCGTTACAGGAATTGGCACAGAGTTATGTAGATTTCGTCAGGTTTCATCCTAAAGCATCACTGGCAGACATTTGCTTTACTGCTAATGTCGGGCGATCGCATTTCAACCACCGCTTGGCAATTGTCACTGAATCTACTACACAGTTGATCGAGCAACTAACTGCTTTTACTACTGGGAAGCAGGCATCTGGAGTTATTAATGGAACTGTGGAGATTGTGAATCGCCCTAAGATAGTGTTTCTCTTCACTGGGCAAGGCTCTCAGTTTCATGGTATGGGACGCAAGCTCTATGAAACTCAACCCACTTTTAGGAAAATATTGCAGCAATGCGAGCAACTCCTGAAACCCTATTTAGAGCAGTCACTGCTTGAGATACTCTACGGGACGACCCAGACAGCTCATCTGTTAGATGAAACTGCCTATACCCAGCCAGCCCTGTTTGCTCTAGAATATGCCCTTGCTGAATTGTGGCGTTCTTGGGGAATTGTACCAGATGCTGTCATAGGTCACAGTGTAGGTGAGTATGTTGCTGCATGTGTCGCTGGAGTGTTCAGTCTGGAAGAAGGACTTATGCTCGTTGCAGAACGCAGTCGGTTAATGCAGTCTTTGCCAGATAATGGTGAAATGGCAGTGGTGTTTGCCGAACAGGAGAAAGTAGTCAACATTCTTACCCAGTATGAAACAGCGTCATCAAAAGTAGCGACGGACACTAGTGTTTCCATTGCAGCTGTTAACGGACCAAACAACATCGTCATTTCCGGTTTAAGAGAATATGTGCAGTCGGCAGTTGAACAGTTTCAGTCCCAAGGGATTACTGTAAAGCCTTTGGAAGTTTCTCATGCTTTCCACTCACCATTGATGGAGCCAATTCTTGATGAATTTGAGTCTAAGGCAGCAACAGTAAACTTTCAAGCCCCACAAATTCCTTTAATTTCTAATCTGACAGGTGAAATTTTCCAGCCAGGAGAAATTCCAGATGCAAGTTATTGGCGTCGCCACCTGAGAGAACCAGTGCAATTTGCGGCAGGAATCAACACCATAGCAGAGCAAGGTGATAAAGTATTTCTCGAAATTGGTCCTCGCCCTAGTTTATCAGCTATGGGTAAGCGATGCTTGCCGAACGTAAAAAGTACTTGGCTACCTTCATTACAGTATGGGCAAGATGACTGGCAGGTTTTATTGAAAAGCTTGGGGATATTAGACACTCAAGGAGTAGAAGTCAATTGGGTGGGATATGACCATGACTACCAACGACAAAAAATCTCTTTGCCCACTTATCCTTTTCAGCGTAAAAGTTATTGGTTCGACTCGGACGAAGAGAAAAACAACAATTCTATGGATTTGAAAAATTCAGATACACAACTAGTGAAACCACAGCTTAATACTGTTCAAAAAACGATATATAAAGAGAAAATAATATCACAATTAAGTACTCTTGTAGCTGGTTTACTCCAAACAGACTTGTCGGAAATTAATGTTTATGAACCTTTTTTGGAAATGGGTGCAGATTCAATAGTTCTGATTGAAGCTGTCAGAACTATTGAAAACACCTTTGGAATTAAGGTGACTATTCGCCAGATGTTTGAAGAGCTAACAAATATTGACAGTCTTGCAAGTTACATAGAGCAAAATCAACCCGAAGTTGCGATCGAGGAAAAATTAACAGAGCCTGAAATTATCGCTCAAAATCAACCCAACCAAACTATCCAGGAAGAAGCTTCAGAACCTGCAATTGCAATTGGTACATTACCCCAACTCCCACAACCTGCGCTTCCAACTGTGGCTGAGAAGTCTACATCTGTGCGTGAGAACGGGTTAGTAAATAAAACATCAGTAGTTGAAACAGGACTTGAGCGAATTATGGCTCAGCAACTACAACTCACGTCTCAAGTCATATCTCAACAATTGCAGTTATTACAAAACAATCATGTTGTCTCATCAACAGATGAGTCACAAGTAGGATTGATCAAAACCTCAAAGCCAGCAAGTCCAGCAAACAATTTGGTTAAAGGAACAGGAACTCAAGAACCTTTAAGTTTGCAAAGAATTACCGCAGAAGGAGCGGAAGGGCTAAATTCTAAACAACAGCAACACTTAGAGGCATTGATTGCACGCTATACCAAGCGCACGCAAGGGTCAAAACAAGCAAAGCAATCTTATCACCATGTTCTAGCTGACAGCAGAGCTGCGGCGGGATTCCGTCCTTCGATCAAGGAAATGGTTTACCCTATTGTTTGCGATCGCTCTGTTGGTTCTAGGTTTTGGGATGTGGATGGTAACGAGTATGTAGACATCACAATGGGCTTTGGCGTGCATCTATTTGGTCACAATCCGCCCTTTGTCATAGAAGCTTTACAGGAGCAGATAAAACTTGGTATACAACTAGGTCCCCAATCCAGTCTAGCGGGGGAAGTGGCAGAGTTGTTGTGCGAACTGACGGGTACAGAACGCGTCACCTTTTGTCAGTCAGGTACAGAAGCCGTAATGACATCACTGCGTTTAGCACGAACAGCGACAGGACGCACAAAGATTGTCCTATTCTCAGGTTCTTATCATGGGCATTTTGATGGAGTTTTAGCTAGAGCACAAGCATCTGATGACGAGCAGGTTTCTGTACCGTTTGCTCCCGGTATATCGCCACACATGGTTGAAGATGTTGTGGTACTCGATTATGGCGATCCTGGTGCATTAGAGTATATCGAAGCTCATGCTCATGAATTAGCTGCGGTTTTGGTTGAACCCGTACAAAGTCGGCGACCCGATTTACAACCCAAAGAGTTTTTACAGCACTTGAGGCAAGTGACCGCAAAAGCAGGCACAGTCTTGATTTTTGATGAAATAATTACTGGCTTTCGCATTCATCCGGGTGGTGCGCAAAAATACTTTGGTGTAAAAGCAGACTTGGCAACTTACGGTAAAATTTCTGGTGGTGGTCTGCCGTTTGCAGCAGTAGCTGGTAAGGCTACCTTGATGAATGCAATCGATGGTGGTCAGTGGAATTACGGTGACGATTCGTATCCTGAAGCAGAAAGGACATTTTTTGCAGGTACTTTTAACAAATATTCTCTGGCTTTGGCGACCGCAAGAGCGGTACTTAAACATCTTAAAAATCAGGGATCGGGTCTTCAAGAGCAATTAAATCAACGCACAGCACAGTTAGCCCAAACACTCAATACCTTCTTTCAACAAGAGCATGTACCTATTCAAGTGGTTTATTTTGGCTCACTGTTCCGCTTTAGCTTTAAGAAGAACTTGGATCTGTTTTTCTACCACTTAATTGAGAAAGGTGTCTACGTTTGGGAAGGACGCACTTGTTTTCTGTCCACAGCGCATACAACTGCCGATATTCAGTATGTGATTCAGGCTGTGAAAGAAAGCGTAGCCCAAATGCAAGCAGAAGGTTTTCTACCCGAACGTTCACCCAACTTGAATGGATCGAAAAGCAATTCGACAAATTCATTCTTAGCTAAAAGTTCTACTTCTGAAGCTGCTATTTTGCCACAAACGACTACAATGCCTTCTGGGGGTATCGTAGAACCTGTAAATCCGAAAATATTCACATCATTGACCACAATCTCTGATTCTGATGAAGTAGTAAAGTCTGATGCTGTACTTACAGTCCCCTTAACAGAAGCACAAAAACAACTCTGGGTTTTAGCGCAAATTTCAGAAGAAGCATCGAGCGCCTATAACGTCTCTATAAATCTGCAATTACGGGGTTCGTTGAATTTAACAGTACTACATAAAGCAGTACAGAAAGTTGTAGAGCGTCACGAGGGTTTGCGAACGACTATCGATAGCCAAGGAGATTTTCAGCAGATATTGCCATCCTTGAAAGTTGATATTCCTTGCATTAACTTCTCAAATGTTGATAGTTGTGAGCGTGAGTCTAAAGTCGTTGAGTGGTTTAAACAAGAAAGCCTAAAACCTTTTGATCTGACTCAAGCACCTTTGTTCCGTTGTTACGTTCTTAAATTAGAAGAACAGTTACATCTATTGGTTATGACAGCTCATCACATTGTCGTCGATGGCTGGTCAATAAACGTTATCCTGCAAGAATTAGGTGCATTGTATTCACAAGAGTGTCAAGGTGAAGTTTGTCAACTTAAGCCACCGATGCAATTTAGGGAATACATTGATTGGCAGGAACAGCAAAGTCAAACCGAGGAAATGGCAGCCCATGAATCCTACTGGTTGGAAAAATTTGCTAGTTCAACTCCTGTTTTAAACCTGCCAATAGATCATCCTCGTCCTCCAATAAAAACCTATAGAGGTAATAGGCAAACGCTGCGGCTGAATGCAAGCCTTTATCGTGAAGTGAAACAATTCAGCAGCAAAAAGGGTTGCACCCCGTTTATGACTCTCCTTTCTGCATATACGGCTTTTCTTCACCGATTGACAAACCAAGAGGATATTGTAGTAGGTATTTCTTCTGCTGGGCGGTCTTCTGCAAGTAGTGAAAAGCTTGTTGGGTACTGTTCTCACCTACTACCTATCAGAAGTTGTATTGTTGAAAATTTGGCATTTTCCGAATATCTTGGCAAAATGAAGGGTGTCTTGTTAGAAGCTTACGAAAATCAAGATTATCCTTTCGCTTGGTTCCTTAAACAACTAAAATTAGGTCGAGACGCAAGCCACTCTCCTCTGATTGCAACCATATTTAATTTAGACCGACCTGTAGCCGTGCCAAAAATGTTTGGACTGGAGACAGAAATTTTCTCTCCACCGATCGCTTTTACTGGATTCGACATCAGCTTTTATGTGATTGAAATGGGAGATGAGCTGGTGTTGAATTGTGATTACAACACAGACTTATTTGACGCTGCCACAATTAGCCGGATACTAGGGCATTTCCAAACCTTGGTAGAGGGGATTATCTCTCATCCCGAACAACGCCTTTTTGAATTGCCTCTGCTAAGTGAATCTGAGCAACATCAGTTACTTGTGGAGTGGAACAACACTCAAGCAGATTATCTCCAGGACAAGTGTATTCACCAGTTGTTTGAGCAACAGGTAGAGAAAACACCCTATGCAGTGGCAGTGGTGTTTGAGAATCAGCAGTTGACCTACCAGCAATTAAATCAAACAGCCAACCAATTAGCACATCACCTGCAAACCCTCGGTGTCGGACCAGAAGTATTGGTGGGGATTTGTGTAGAACGTTCGATTGAGATGGTGGTAGGACTGTTGGGGATACTTAAGGCTGGTGGTGCTTATGTACCTCTTGACCCTAGTTATCCTCAAGAACGGTTGAGTTATATGTTAGAGGATTCTAGTGTTGAGGTGTTGCTTACTCACAGGTCATTGCTGGAGTATTTGCCACAAAATCAAGCACGCGTGGTTTGTTTGGATACTGATTTGGTGGAAACTGAGCAACATCAAAAGGAGAACCTTGATGTTGGGGTATGTTCGGATAATTTGGCTTATGTCATCTACACTTCTGGTTCTACTGGACTACCCAAGGGAGCAATGAATACCCACCAGGGAATTTGCAATCGTTTACTGTGGATGCAAGAGGCTTATCAATTAACGAGTAGCGATCGCGTTTTGCAAAAAACTCCTTTCAGCTTTGATGTTTCAGTGTGGGAGTTTTTCTGGCCGTTACTAACTGGAGCGAGGATTGTAATCGCTAAACCAGAAGGACATAAAGATAGTACTTATTTAGTCAACCTCATTTTTACTCAGCAAATTACGACAATACATTTTGTACCATCCATGCTTCAAGTTTTTCTGCTTGAACCCAACTGTGGAAATTGCAGTTGCTTGAAGCGAGTTATTTGTAGTGGAGAAGCACTACCGTTTGAACTTACTGAACGTTTCTTTGAGCACCTTGAATGTGAACTTCACAATCTTTATGGACCAACAGAAGCAGCGATTGATGTGACTTTTTGGCAATGTCAGATCCAAGAAAATCGTCAGCTAGTCCCCATCGGTCGCCCCATCGCCAACACCCAAGTTTATATCCTAGACAAACAGCTCCAAGCAGTACCCATAGGCGTACCCGGAGAATTGTACATTGGAGGTGATGGGTTAGCCAGAGGCTACCTGAACCGCCCAGAACTAACTAGCGAAAAATTTATCCCAAATCCCTTGTGTGATCACAAATCCGAACGCCTTTACAAAACAGGGGATTTAGCTCGTTACGGTAGTGACGGTAACATTGAATTCCTTGATCGAGTCGATAATCAGGTAAAGATTCGCGGCTTTCGCATCGAACTTGGAGAAATCGAATCCGTCCTCAACACCCATCCCCAAATCCAACAAGCGGTAGTCATTGCCACAGAAGATCTGACGGGTAACAAACGTCTAGTAGCATATATAGTCAGTGAGGATGAATTACTCACCACCAACCAACTACGTGAATTTCTCTTTTCAAAGCTACCAGAATATATGGTGCCTTCTGCCTTTGTCACTTTAGACACCTTACCGTTGACACCCAACGGCAAAGTAGACCGCAAAGCACTACCAGTACCAGATTTATCTACAAGTGATTTGTTAGAAGGCTTCGTTGCACCTAGTACTCCTACAGAGGAAATATTAGCTAAACTTTGGATGGAAGTTCTCGGGCGAAAACAAGTAGGCATCTACGACAACTTTTTTGATATTGGTGGTCATTCACTCCTGATAATTCAAGTAGGAAACAAAGTTAGAGAAATCTTTAATAGCAATATTTCAGTCACTGACTTGTTTAAGTATCCAACTATAAGTAATTTGGCTAAATATTTAAGCCAAGAAAATAATGTAGAACAAACTACTCTTGCCCCAAGTGATGAGTTAGCCAAAAAGCAAAAAGAGGCTATCAAAAGACAAAAGCAACTCATGAAGCAGAAGAGGAAAGCAAATGTATAATTGGGAAGCTCAAGATTCTTTAGAACCTATAGCTATAATTGGCATGACTGGTCGTTTTCCAGGAGCTAACAGCGTTGATAAATTTTGGCAAAATTTAGTCAACGGTGTAGAGTCAATTACATTCTTCACGGATGAAGAACTCATTGCTTCAGGTGTAGACCCGACTTTACTCAATTCCCCTAACTATGTTAAAGCCAAAGGTGTGTTGGAAGACATTGAAATGTTTGACGCTCTCTTCTTTGGCTTTACACCCAAGGAAGCTGAATTGATGGACCCCCAGCACCGCCTCTTTTTAGAGTGTGCTTGGGAAGCTCTTGAAAATGCTGGTTATGACTCTCAAGCATACGATGGTCGAATTGGTGTTTACGCTGGCGCTGGTTTGAATATTTACCTGGCAACAAACTTAATGTCAAACCGTGACCTGATCGAATCAGCAGGCAATTTACAAGTTTCAATTGGCAATGATAAAGATTATGTGCCTACACGGGTTTCTTATAAATTAAACTTGACAGGGCCCAGTATTAACGTTAATACTGCCTGTTCTACTTCGTTGGTGACTGTTCATTTGGCATGCCAAAGCTTGCTAAATTATCAATGTGATATGGCACTAGCAGGTGGTGTTTCCATTTATACTCCACAAAAAGAAGGTTATTTTTACCAAAACGGCGGTATTGCCTCTCCTGACGGACACTGCCGAGCTTTTGATGCTCATGCTCAGGGAACTGTTGATGGCAGTGGTGTCGGCATTGTTGTGCTGAAGAGGTTAGAGGATGCTTTGGCAGATGGTGACTATATTCATGCAGTTATCAGAGGCTCTGCTATTAATAACGACGGTTCGTTGAAAGTGGGCTACACGGCTCCAAGTGAGTCCGGTCAGGCGGCAGTGATTTCAGAGGCTCTAGCAATAGCAGGAGTTGAGGCTGAGGACATTTCATATATAGAAGCGCACGGAACCGGAACAACTCTTGGAGATCCGATTGAAATTGCAGCACTGACCCAAGCTTTTCAAACCAGTACTCAGAAGAAAGGCTTCTGTGCTATTGGTTCCGTAAAAACAAATATTGGACATCTTGATGCAGCCGCTGGAGTGGCGGGTCTAATTAAGACTACCTTAGCCCTGAAACACAAGTTGCTGCCTCCTAGTCTGAACTTTGAAAAACCATCACCCAATATTGATTTTGCCAATAGTCCATTTTACGTCAATAAGACGCTGTCCGAATGGACAACAGACGGAACACCCTGCCGTGCTGGGGTCAGTTCCTTTGGCATTGGGGGTACTAATGCCCATATTGTCTTAGAAGAAGCACCTGTTAACCAGACGCAAGATATAGCGTCTTTACATTCCAGACCTTGGCAACTAGTATCGCTGTCTGCTAAAACCAGTTCGGCGCTGGATGAAATGACTGCAAACTTAGCTGCGTACTTAAAACAGCATCCCGATCTTGACATTGCTGATGTAGCTTACACGCTTGCTGTTGGTCGTAAAGCTTTCGAGCACCGACGGATTTTAGTTTGCCAAGAGCTTAATGAAGCTGGAAACGCATTGGAGTTAGTTGATCCGCAACGAGTTTTTACAAGCTTTCAGGAACTCAAAGAGCGGTCTGTGGTGTTTATGTTTTCAGGGCAGGGTTCTCAGTATGTGAATATGGGGCGCGAACTCTACCAAACTGAACCGACATTTCGCGAGCACATCGATCTATGTTCGCAAATCCTCAAACCTCATTTAGGATTTGACCTGCAATCTGCATTGTATCCTCAAGAGGAATTAACACAAGAAGCAGTAGAACAACTTAAACAGACAGCTATTGCACAGCCAGCTTTGTTTGCGATCGCCTACTCCCTAGCTCAACTGTGGATGTCTTGGGGCGTGCGTCCAAAAGCAATGATTGGTCATAGTATCGGTGAATATGTAGCAGCAACTCTAGCTGGTGTCTTATCTTTAGAAGATGCCTTAGCCCTAGTAGCTTCACGAGGGCAACTCATGCAACAATTGCCAACAGGGGCAATGCTTGCTATTCATCTTCCAGAAAAAGAGGTGCAAGCTCTCCTAAATGCAGAGATATTGCAGACAAAGTCTCTACAAATTGCTGCCGTTAATGGACCATCCCTTTGTGTGGTTTCAGGTCTCACGGATGATGTGGAGGCATTGCAGAACCAGCTTGCAGAAAAAGGTGTAAACTGCCGACGGCTGCATACCTCCCATGCATTCCATTCCCAGATGATGGATCCAATTTTGGAACCCTTTACCCTCATAGTCAAAAAAGTAACTCTCAATCCCCCACAAATTCCTTACTTGTCCAATGTCACTGGCACCTGGATTACAGCGTCACAGGCAACAGATCCAAGTTATTGGGCAAAGCATTTGCGCTCTTGTATACGCTTTTCCGAAGGACTGCAACAGTTGTTGAAAGAACCCGAACAAATACTGCTAGAGGTTGGCCCTGGAAGAACGTTAAGTACGTTAGCTACACAGCATTCAGCTAAGACAGCAAAGCAAGTTGTGCTAACTTCGTTACGTCATCCACAAGACCGTCAATCAGATGTAGAGTTTTTGCTTACTACATTAGGCAAGCTTTGGCTTTTTGGCGTCAAAGTGGATTGGTCTGGATTTTATAGCCAGCAGAAACATCTTCGCGTTCCCTTACCGACATATCCCTTTGAGCGTCAGCGTTATTGGATTGAACCTCAAAAACAGTTAGATCATAACCGTGAATCTCAGGTATCACTGGGCAAAAAACCAAATGTCGCTGACTGGTTTTACTTACCTTCTTGGAAAGCATCTATACCACCAGTGTCTCTTGCAAATGAAGAGTTGGTAGAAAGGAAATCATCGTGGCTAGTGTTTGTTGATGATTACGGTTTGGGTTCCCTAATTGTAGAACGATTGGAACGGGATGACTGTGATGTTATTATTGTTAAAGTTGGAGCAGAGTTTACTCAGCAGAGCGATCGCGCATATACTCTGAACCCTCAACAACCTGATAACTACAGTACTTTAGTCAAAGAAATTTTAGCGCAAAGACAGTTCCCAAACACAATTGTTCATTTGTGGAGTGTCACAAAGAACAGCCAAACAGTATCAAGGCTTGAAGGGGTTGACAAAGCTCAAGATTTAGGGCTGCACAGTCTTATCTTTCTAGCGCAGGCACTTGGGAAACACAATGTTATGGATGAGATTCAACTGACTGTTATTTCAAATAATGTACAGCCAGTAACTACAGAAGAGGAACTGTGCCCGGAGAAAGCGACCATGTTGGGAGCAATTAAGATCATTCCGGAAGAATACTCCTCAATTAGCTGTCGCAGCATTGATGTTGTCCTTCCCAAATCAGGAACTAGAAGCAAACGCAAGCTTATAGACCAGCTACTCAACGAACTACAAGCAAAATCCTCCGACCTGTTTATTGCCTACCGTGGTCTTCACCGTTGGGTACAAACCTTTGAACCAGTCCAATTGAATAAGCCCAGTGAAACAAATCTCAGGTTAAGGGAACAGGGAGTTTATTTGATTACAGGTGGTCTTGGAGGCGTTGGATTTGTGCTAGCAGAACATCTGGCGAAGACTGTAAAAGCCAAATTAATTCTGTTAGGTCGTTCAGCTTTTCCGGCACCAGATGAGTGGGCCGAATGGCTTACTAATTACGGTCAAGACAATGATATCAGTCGTAAAATTCAGAAAATTCAAAAACTCGAACAGTTTGGAGCGGAGGTTTTAGTAATCAGCGCCGATGTAGCTAACTTTGAACAAATGCAAGCAGCGATCGCCAAGGTTCAACAGCAGTTTGGTTCAATAAATGGTGTTATCCATACTGCTGCGGTTGTTGATTATGCAGGTGTTATTCAAAGAAGAACAAAAGAAATGACAGAGAGTGTTCTAGCACCAAAAGTGAGGGGTACATTGGTACTCGCTAAGCTATTAGAACACGTTGAATTAGATTTTTTAGTTCTTTGTTCATCTATAGGTGTTGCACTGTATAAAACAAAATTTGGTGAGGTTAGCTATGTTGCTGCTAACGAATTCCTTGATGTTTTCTGTTATTACAACACTTGTCAAAATAGAACTTTTACAGTTAGTATTGATTGGGATGATTGGCAAAAAGTTGGAATGTCAGTCGAGGCAGTAAAAAATGCTGCCAAAATAAACTATAATATTCTTGAAGAAGAATACCTCCAGAATGCATTACTTCCTTCAGAAGGTGTTGAGGTTTTTCTGCGTATTCTGGATAGTTCATCTCCCCGATTTACAGTATCAACTGAAGATTTAAGGACTAGGATTAAGCTAAATAATTCCTTTTCAAAAATTTCTTTTGAAAACTTAGAAAAAGTTAATAGATCCCAAGATAAACACTCACGACCTGAACTTAGTAATGCTTATGTTGCTCCTCACAATGAACTTGAGCAAACTATTGGCGAAATCTGGCAACAATTACTTGGTATTGAGAAAGTGGGTATCTATGATAACTTTTTTGAACTAGGGGGACATTCATTACTAGCCACTCAAGTTATTTCTCGGGTTCGTGAAGTCCTTCAAGTGGAACTTTCCTTAAATAACCTGTTTGAAGAACCTACAGTAGCTGGCATATCTGCTTTAGTAGATAAGATTCTTTTAACAACACAAAAACGACAGATAACAATTAGTGATTTTGTGGGTGAGCGAGAGGAGATAGAGCTATGAAAAGCACAAAGAGTTTTTGTCCTATCTTAACAACTTAGACGTCAGGCTTTGGAGCATAGACAATGGTTCCGCTCTAACGCGGCTAAAGGAACATTGACATCAGAACGCGGGAGATATATCAACAGACAGTGGTTGCTATTTTGGGACAAAGAGGAGATATCTTGATGTTAGATAATATGTCATTTGCACATGGAAATCTGTCGTATTTTGGTAAAAATTTTGCAGTAGGCATGGCATAATCTTCGAATTTGAATGTTGTTTTAACAGAAAGAGTGCAATTTTTAACAACTAAAATTATGAAACCCATAGAAAAGTTTTTGTCGTATTTAGATGAGTTAGATATTAAACTTTGGATTGATGAAGTTAATGGATCTGCTGCACAAGATGTTAGCCTGCGCTGTAATGCCCCTAAAGGAACACTGACACCAGACATACGTGCTGAGTTAGCTGAACGTAAAGATGAAATTATCGCGTTTCTGCAAAAAACCAGTCTCGCCTCAACTTTCACTGTTGAACCCATTCGACCCATTTCAAGGAACGGAACTATTCCTCTGTCGTTTAATCAGCAAGGATTGTGGTTCTTAGACCAAATTGAGGAAGGAAGTACTACCTATAACGAGTTTTTTGCCGTGAGCATTAAGGGTTTGCTTCAGATTACTCATTTGGAGCAGAGCTTGCAAGAAATTATACAACGTCATGAAGTTCTACGCACTACTTTTCCCAATCAGGATGGGTATCCTATCCAGGCGGTCGCTCCTACTCTAACAATAACCGTACCAGTAGTGAACTTGCAGACATTGCCAAAAGTTGAGCAATCTGCTCTCATACAACAGTTATCTAAAGAAGTTCAACAACCCTTTGACCTAGTAAATGGTCCGTTGTTGCGAGTTAATTTGGTGCAACTAGAGAAAGAGTCTTATGTGTTGCTACTTTGTATGCACCACATTGTTTCTGATGGTTGGTCAATGGGGGTATTTATTCAAGAACTATCTAGTTTATATCAAGCGAGTTGTGCTGGAGTTCCATCCCCTTTACCAGAATTACCAATCCAGTATGCTGACTTTGCAGTCTGGCAGAGACAATGGTTAAGTGGAGAAGTCCTAAAAACTCAACTAAATTACTGGCTTTCTCAATTGCATGGTGCTCCATCGCTATTACAATTACCTACAGACCGTCCTCGTCCAAGTGTGCAAACTTACCAGGGTAGGACGGAAAGTTTTAGTTTAAATACTCAAATAACCCAGAAGTTGCAAACTCTGTCTCGGGAGTCGGGTACAACCTTATTTATGACCCTGCTGGCGGCGTTTGCCACTTTACTATATCGTTACAGTGGTCAATCAGATATTTTAATCGGCTCATCAATTGCCAATCGTAACCGCAGTCAAATAGAGTCACTGATTGGCTGTTTTGTGAATAATTTGGTGTTGAGAACCCGTTTTGAAGATAATCCCAGTTTTGAGAACTTACTGGCACAAGTTCGGGAAACTACACTCAAAGCTTATGAACATCAAGATGTACCTTTTGGACAGGTAGTTGAGGCATTGCGACCGAAACGAGATTTAAGTCATTCTCCCCTGTTCCAGGTGATACTTATATTACAGAATACACCAAAGAGTGAATTAGAAATACCTGGTTGTACCTGGTGTGAATTAAATCAAGAAAGCACTATTGCTAGGTTTGATTTGACACTGTCAATCACCGAAACAGAAGCAGGATTGGTAGGATCATGGGAGTACAATACAGACTTATTTGATGGCAGCACTATCGAACGCATGGCGGCTCATTTCCAGAACTTGTGTAGCGCAATTGTGGAAAATCCACTAGCAACTGTGGATGAATTACCCTTACTCAGTCAAGCAGAACGCCATCAGTTATTGGTAGAGTGGAATGATACTGCAACGCTTGGAACCACTGACAAATGTATTCATCAATTGTTTGAGCAGCAGGTTGAAAGAACGCCGGATGCGGTGGCCGTGGTATTTGAGAATCAGCAGTTGACCTACGAGCAATTAAATCGAAGAGCCAACCAACTAGCACATCACCTGCAAACCCTTGGTGTGGGACCAGAAGTATTAGTGGGTATTTGCGTGGAACGTTCGATTGAGATGGTGGTGGGACTGTTGGGGATACTTAAGACTGGTGGCGCTTATGTACCCCTTGACCCCAGTTATCCGATAGAACGCCTGAGTTACATGTTGGACGATGCGGAGCTGGCAATATTGTTGACGCAAGACAGCTTGTCGTCGTCTGTTCCATCTCATACTGCCTGGACAGTTTGTTTGGACACTGATTGGGAAGTCATTGAGCAGCATAGTCAGGAGAATTTGGCTACTAGTGTCAGTGCAGATAATTTGGCTTATGTCATCTACACGAGTGGTTCTACGGGGCAACCTAAAGGGGTACAACTACTGCACGGAGGTTTAAGTAACTATTTGCACTGGGCTAAAGACTACTACGCAGTAGCGCAAGGACAAGGTACGCCTGTACAGTCTTCTCTTAGCTTTGATGCAACGATTACCTCCTTGTACCTTCCTCTAATTTGCGGACGTACCACCATCTTGGTAAGAGAAGAACAAGAATTGGAGCTTCTAGCAGACATTGTTAAACAAAATAATCATCTCTCGCTAGTCAAAATCACACCCTCGCATCTGGAAATACTGAATCAGCAAATTAATCCTGATACCATGTCGAATCGGGTCAACGCCCTTGTTTTAGGCGGTGAGACATTACACACTAAGCAAATAATTCCGTGGTTGACTCATGCCCCCGATACTCGCCTGATTAACGAATATGGCCCCACAGAAGCCGTTGTAGGGTGTTGTGTCTACGAAGCAACTGCAAAAAGCGATCTGGCGAGCGATGTATTAATAGGACGGCCAATTGCCAATGTACGTATCTACATTTTAGACAAACAAAACCAACCCCTGCCTCCTGGCATTCCTGGGGAACTTTGTATTGCAGGTGCTCCTTTAGCCCGCGGCTATCTCAAGCGTCCCGGACTCACAGCCGAAAAATTCATCCCAAATCCTTTCTCTGATGACAAATCCGAACGCCTTTACAAAACAGGGGATTTGGCTCGTTACGATAGTGATGGTAATATTATCTTTATTGGTCGCATTGATAACCAGGTAAAGATTCGCGGCTTTCGCATCGAACTGGGAGAAATTGAAGTAGTCCTTAATACTCATCCCCAAATCCAACAAGCGGTAGTTATTGCCACAGAAGATTTAACGGATAACAAACGTCTAGTAGCATATATAGTTAGTGACGATGAATCACTCAGCACCAATCAACTACGTGAATTCCTAAAACAAAAGCTACCAGAATACATGGTGCCTTCTGCCTTTGTTAGCTTAGACACCCTACCGCTATCGGCCACCGGCAAAGTAGACCGCCGCGCACTACTAGCCGCCGATACAGAAATTAGTCGAGAAAGTGAATACGTAGCACCACGTACACAAGGAGAAGAAATAATAGCCAATATATTTGCTTCTGTTCTAGGTATTCCAGCAGTAGGCATTAACGACAACTTCTTTTCCTTGGGAGGACATTCTCTACTCGCAACCCAATTAATTTCCCGACTCAAAGTTGCCTTTGAAGTAGAAATAGAATTACGAGCAGTCTTTTCTTCTCCCACCGTAGCTCAACTAGAGCAAACATTAACCCAGTTACGCACTAATAATTGGGGATTAAATCTTCCCCTCATTCAACCAAGAACACACAGCGAAGAATTACCCCTATCTTTTGCACAAGAGCGGCTGTGGTTCCTTAACCAACTAGAAGGAGCTTCTGCTACCTACAACATACCAGGAGCAATTCGTATCAGTGGGAACTTGGATATTAATGCCTTACAACGTGCGTCATCAGAAATAGTCCGCCGTCACGAGATACTACGCACCAGCTTCACAATTGTGAATGGCACACCAATACAAGTAATTCACCCACAAGCCACCATAAGCATCAAGGTGGTGGACTTACAGCAACTAGAAGTTACAGAACGGGAAACTGTCCTACACCAACAAGTACACAAAGAAGCAATTACCCCCTTTGACTTAGAGAAAGCACCACTAATCAGGTGTAGTTTAGTACAGTTAGATGCCAGAGAATATGTGTTGTTATGGAATATGCACCACATTGTTTCTGATGGTTGGTCAATGGGGGTATTTATTCAAGAACTATCTAGTTTATATCAAGCGAGTTGTGCTGGAGTTCCATCCCCTTTACCAGAATTACCAATCCAGTATGCTGACTTTGCAGTCTGGCAGAGACAATGGTTAAGTGGAGAAGTCCTAAAAACTCAACTAAATTACTGGCTTTCTCAATTGCATGGTGCTCCATCGCTATTACAATTACCTACAGACCGTCCTCGTCCAAGTGTGCAAACTTACCAAGGTAAAACTGAAAGTTTTAGTTTAAATACTCAACTAACCCAGAAGTTGCAAACCTTGTCACGGCAGTCGGGTACAACCTTATTTATGACCCTGCTGGCAGCGTTTGCCACTTTACTATATCGTTACAGTGGTGGAACAGATATTTTAATTGGTTCACCAATTGCTAATCGTAACCGCAGTGAACTAGAGCCACTGATTGGCTTTTTTGTGAATACTTTGGTGTTGAGAACCTGTTTTGAAGGTAATCCCAGTTTTGAGAACTTACTGGCACAAGTTCGGGAAACTACACTCAAAGGTTATGAAAATCAAGATGTACCTTTTGAACAGGTAGTTGAGGCATTGCAACCACAACGTTCCTTGAGTTATTCCCCCTTATTCCAAGTGCTATTTGTATTACAGAATACACCAAAGAGTGAACTAGAAATATCTGGTTGTACCTGGCGTGAGTTAAATAAACAAAGCACCATTGCTATATTTGATTTAACACTGTCAATCACCGAAACAGAAGCAGGATTGGTAGGATCATGGGAGTACAATACAGACTTATTTGATGGCAGCACTATCGAACGCATGGCGGCTCATTTCCAGAACTTGTGTAGCGCAATTGTGGAAAATCCACTAGCAACTGTGGATGAATTACCCTTACTCAGTCAAGCAGAACGCCATCAGTTATTGGTAGAGTGGAATGATACTGCAACGCTTGGAACCACTGACAAATGTATTCATCAATTGTTTGAGCAGCAGGTTGAAAGAACGCCGGATGCGGTGGCCGTGGTATTTGAGAATCAGCAGTTGACCTACGAGCAATTAAATCGAAGAGCCAACCAACTAGCACATCACCTGCAAACCCTTGGTGTGGGACCAGAAGTATTAGTGGGTATTTGCGTGGAACGTTCGATTGAGATGGTGGTGGGACTGTTGGGTATACTCAAGGCTGGTGGTGCTTATGTACCCATTGACCCCACTTATCCCCTTGAACGCTTGAGTTATATGTTGGCAGATTCGGGTGTCGAGGTGTTGTTGACCCAACAGTCTTTGCTAAAATCTTTGCCGCCACATACTGCACAGGTGATTTGTTTAGATACCCAGTGGCAGTTAATAGCTGCTGAGCCCGATACCAATTTAGAACCTGAAGTGCAGCCCGATAATTTGCTTTATGTCATTTACACCTCTGGTTCTACAGGTTTGCCTAAAGGGATCGCCCTATCCCATCGCGCCTTAACCAATCTCATCCAATGGCATTTAGCAACAATGGCGACAGGGGTTGGAGTCCTCCAGTTTGCTTCCCTCAGTTTTGATGCCAGTTTTCACGAAATATTTGCTGCTTGGTGTTCGGGGGGTACGCTGTTTTTGATTTCTGATAATTATCTTCAGGATTTGGATAAATTAGTACATTTCTTAGCAGAAAACCCGATCCAAAAGACAATTTTGCCAGTTGCGCTTTGGCAGCAATTAGCAGAAGCATATGGAGATCAACCCCAGTTGTTCGCTAACCTTAGAGAAGCGATCGCTACAGGGGAGCAGCTTCAGATTACCCAACAGATGATCAATCTATTTTCTCGCCTCGACCAATGTACACTGCATAACCACTACGGCCCTTCTGAAACCCATGTTGTAACTTCATACGTTTTCACCGAATCACCCCAGAGATGGCTAATTTATCCTCCTATTGGTAAGCCAATCGCCAATACTCAAATCTACATTCTAGATCACAATCTCCAGCCAGTTCCCGTCGGGGTAAGAGGGTTTCTATTTATTGGTGGAGTCAGTTTAGCTCGCGGCTATCTCCGCCGTTGTGATTTGACGAGTGATAAATTTATTCCTAACCCGTTTAACAATTCAAGATTATATAATACTGGAGATTGGGCTCGCTATTTACCTGATGGCAATATCGAGTTCTTAGGACGGGCGGACGATCAAGTCAAAGTTAGAGGCTTCCGCATCGAACTCGGTGAAATTGAGGCAATACTTAACAAGCATCCTCAGGTCAGTCAAGTTGCTGTGATGCTGTATGGCTCACAAGCACTGAAAAAACGTTTAATAGCTTATATTGTCTTGGTTCGGGAGCAGACTATAACGAGCGAGCAGTTGCGGGAGTTTCTCAAGCTCAAGCTACCAGAATATATGCTACCTTCCGCTTTTATTTTCCTCGAGACTCTACCTTTGACCCCCAATGGCAAGGTTAATCGAACTGCTTTACCAGCTCCTGATGAAACTCTATCAAACTCGGAACGCGCATTTGTCCCACCCCAAACCCCCGCAGAGGAAGTCTTGATCCACATTTGGGAAGAAATTCTTGGTCTTGAGCATATAAGCATTCACGATAACTTCTTTGAGCTAGGAGGTCATTCCCTGTTAGCAATGCAGTTAATCAGCCATATTCAACAAAGGTTCGATCTAGAGTTATCGGTGCGTCAGGTATTCCAAAGTCAGACAGTAGCTCAATTGGTAAATACTATGGCTCAAATAGCAGGCGATCGCAATGTAATCGAAGAAATTGCTGGTACTTGGCAGGAAATCGCCGCACTTTCTCCCGAGCAAGTACAGTCGATGCTGACAGAACTTAGAAAATAAATCTACGAGTCTAACTGTGACTAAAGAGACTAATTGCCATGAAACTTACTCAAAATCAGATACAACAGTACGAAGAAGAAGGGATGTTATTTCTCCCCAACTATTTTTCTAAAACAGAAGTTAGTACTTTGCAGGAAGAACTTTCACGATTACCAGAAAAGACCCCTGGACAAATCATGGAAAAGGACAACCAAACGGTACGAGCTGTTCATGGAGTTCATATCCATAGCAAAGTTTTCCAGAATTTGATTCAACATCCACTTTTGTTAGAACCTATTCAACAACTTTTAGGGAATTCGGTCTATCTTTATCAGTTCAAGATCAACATGAAAGCAGCTTTTACTGGCGATGTTTGGCCTTGGCATCAAGACTATGCATTTTGGTATGAGGAAGATGGAATGCCAGAACCTAGACCAGTTAATGTCGGTATCTTCTTGGATGAAGTGAATCAGTTTAATGGTCCGCTGTATTTGATTTCAGGTTCGCATAAAGAAGGACTTATCCAATTTGATACGCATAGATCCGCAGTTGAAGGCAAAGATATTAGTTGGGAAGCAAATGTCAGTGCTAATCTTAAGTACTGTCTAGATAATGCAACTATAACTCGACTTGTTGAAAGGGGAGGCATAATAGCTCCTGTTGGTTGTGCTGGATCTGTTCTCTTCTTCCACAGCAATCTAGCTCATAGCTCAGTTCCTAATATCTCTCCTTACCCTCGTAGACTACTTCTTATTACCTATAACAGCATCGAGAATATTCCGCGCCCCTATGGCAAGCCGAGACCAGAATTCTTAGTATCTCAGGATTATACGCTACTGCAACCTCTAGAAAATGATGTTTTATTGCAACAAGTATAATCGTAAATAATTGCTCAATGACAAATGATACTTCATCTTCAGTATTCAATTTCATTTGTTCGACGAATTCGACGAGTTATCAAATGACGAAGTAAAGCAACTGCTCACACAATACCAGTAACCCCTAATTTGCTAATTAACTTGACATGAATTTGACTTTTGGATAGCGATTTAGTCCTACTCGTAATCTGCCAGTTTCAAATCCAATTAATTTCAAAAAAAGACGATCATGAAAAATCAGCAGCAATTATACCTCAAAAACAACGTAGTAGTAGAGCCTTTAATTAATCAATGGTATGCCTGGCCGTACCTGATTTCACCTGTTACGGCTGCCATGTACATAGCACATTCGCATTTAAAAATAATGCAGTCGTTTGTATCAACACCGCAAGTACACATTTCTGCTCTTAAAAATCCAGCAATGCTGGGAGGTCCATTTATTAACTATGACACAAGTAGAGTTGATGAAATTAAGGATTTGATAGAAAAGACAATAAAAGAGCAAGCTCATATTTTAGAACTTGCAGAAGCTATCAAGACTCTTGATAAGATGTTAACAAACGAAGCCAAAGGCTTTTCTCTTGAACCTATTTATCAAAAAGTACCTGAAGTTTTGAAAGGCTATGTCGAATTGGTTTATGACTTAAATAATAATCCTTCAATTCGATTTATTGAAGGGCTACTTTATAAAAGCCCATATTACAACCAATCTGCACAGAGTATAGCACTCTTTTTAATCAACACAGATCAACGTCATTTTGTATTTAGTACTCCCAGGTTAGAGGATGATAGCAGCTTACATTTAAGTATACCTTTTAGCTCCAATGTAATAGATGAGTTATTCAAAATGAAAAATTTTCCCTGTTCATTAAGTAGCATAAAAGAAAAGCTAGATATAAAAGACAAAGATTATGAGTTATTTACATCATTATTTACGGAAGAGGAGCCGGATAAATACCCTGAGTATATTGGTGACGAGGTAAGAATTCGTTACTTCGGTCATGCTTGCCTTTTAATTGAGTCGAAAGGTGTTAGTATTTTGTGCGATCCGATAATTAGCTATAAGTGTGATACTGGAATCAGCCGTTATACATATGCCGATCTACCAGAGAGTATCGACTATGTATTAATTACTCACAATCATCAAGATCATTGCATGTTTGAAACCTTATTGCAGTTGCGCCATAAAACTAAGAATGTGATTGTGCCTAAAAATAATGGCGGCGGATTGGCAGATCCATCTTTAAAATTAATTTTGCAGAACATAGGTTTTAAACAAGAAAAAATTATAGAACTTGATGAAATGGAAAATATAGAAATCGAAGGAGGAATGATTATTGGCTTACCTTTTTTTGGCGAACATGGAGATCTCAATATTAGAACCAAGATTGCCTATGTGATTAGTTTACAAGGGAAGACTATATTTATAGCAGCCGATTCAAATAATCTTCAACCAAAAGTTTATGAATATATACATAGCTTTTTAGGGAATGATGTTGATGTGCTATTTTTAGGAATGGAATGTGATGGAGGACCATTTACTTGGTTATATGGTCCATTGTTAACTCAGCCATTAGCAAGAAATATGGATCAATCAAGAAGATTTAATGGCTCTGATTATGAAAAAGCTATTGATTTAGTCAATCAATTAAATCCTAGAGAAGTTTACGTGTATGCTATGGGACAAGAGCCTTGGTTAACTTTTCTTACATCTATTCAATATACTGAAGACTCTCGTCCGATTATTGAGTCTAACAAATTAGTCGAAAAGTGTACTGTCCAAGGAATTACAGCAGAAAGATTATTTGGACAAAAAGAACTTTTTTTGAAATAGACTCTCTTACCACAAGAGCAAAACTATAGGCTCAATTAGCTAATTAAAAATAAGTGTTTTATGAGTGACATTCATAAAGGTCTTAACAATCTCTCTCCAGAAAAGCGGGAACTTCTTGTAAAAAAGCTACAAGCCCACAAAGGAATTTCTTTAACACAGAAAGCAAATAAAATTCCATCGATTCAACCAGTCTCTAGAAATCAGCCAGTTCCCCTATCATTCGCTCAACAACGGTTGTGGCTATTGGAGCAGCTAGAACCAGATAGTGCTGCTTACAATATTCTAGGGGGACTGTACTTGACTGGTCAGCTCAATGTGAGTGCCTTAAAACAAAGTTGCAGCGAAATCATCCGCCGCCACGAAATTTTACGCACGAATTTCATTACACTTGATGGACAACCAATTCAAATCATTCACCCAGCTTATTCCTTTTCACTGACAATGATAGACTGGCAAAATCTGTCAGTAAGTGAACGAGAAATCTCCATTCAGCAATTGGCAACAGCAGAAGCAAAACGCCCGTTTGACCTAGCAAAGGAACCTTTAGTGCGGGTGAGTTTGATCAAATTAGAACAGACAGAACACATATTGATGTATTGTATGCATCACATTGTTTCTGATGGTTGGTCAATGGGTGTGTTTGACCAAGAGTTAGCCACTCTTTATTCTGCGTTTTGTAATCAGCAGCCTTCACCGCTTACGGAACTAACTGTCCAGTACGCCGATTTTGCTGTATGGCAGCGCCATTGGTTGCAAGGTGAAATACTTGAGTCCCATCTCGCTTACTGGCGACAACAACTTGCGGGTGCACCAGCTTTATTAGAACTGCCTACAGACCGACCAAGACCTGCTGTGCAAACCTTCCGAGGAGCACGTCAATCTTTTACTCTATCCAGTGAACTAACTCAAGCGCTCAACTCACTTAGTTTGCGAGAAGGAGTCAGTTTGTTCATGACGCTGTTAGCAGCATTTGATACCTTGCTTTACCGCTATACAGGGCAGGTGGATATATTGGTCGGCTCGCCCATTGCTAATCGCAATCACAGTGGAATTGAAGGATTAATTGGCTTCTTCGTCAATACTTTAGTGATGCGTACTGATGTCTCGGGCAATCCCACCTTTGGCGAATTACTTGGGCGAGTTCGGGAAGTAACAATGGATGCTTATGCTCATCAAGACTTGCCTTTTGAACTATTGGTAGAGACATTGCAACCCCAACGTGACTTAAGCCATACACCATTGTTCCAGGTGATGTTTGTCTTCCAAAATGTTCCTATGTTAGAGATGGAGATTCCAGGTTTAACTTTGAGTGCATTGCCTATAAACAACAAAATAGCAAAGTATGACCTGATTTTAACATTTGAGAACACTGCCCAAGGACTAGTGGGGTTATGGGACTACAACACTGACTTGTTTGATGAGTCAACCATTGAACGCATGGCTGCTCATTTCCACAACTTGTTGGATGCGATCGCCGAAAATCCTGATCGGAAAATTGCTGAATTACCTCTACTGAGTGCCGCTGAGCGTCAGCAGTTGTTATTTGAGTGGAATGATACCCACAGCGAATATCCCAAAGATAAGTGTATCCATCAACTATTTGAGGAACAGGTAGAGAAAACACCGGATGCGATCGCAGTGGTATTTGAACAGCAGGAATTAACCTATCGACAGTTGAATGACCGAGCGAACTGTCTGGCCCATTATCTCCAAACCCTCGGTGTGGGACCAGAAGTACTGGTCGGTCTCTGTGTTGAACGTTCCTTGGAGATGGTGGTGGGATTGTTAGGTATTCTCAAAGCGGGTGGAGCTTATGTGCCTCTTGACCCCAGTTATCCGATAGAACGGCTGAGTTACATGTTGGACGATGCCCAGGTGGCAATATTGTTGACGCAAGACAGCTTGTCGTCGTCTGTTCCATCTCAAACTGCCTGGACGGTTTGTTTGGACACTGATTGGGAAGTAATCGAGCAGCATAGTCAGGAGAATTTGGCTACTAGTGTCAATGCAGATAATTTGGCTTATGTCATCTACACGAGTGGTTCTACTGGAACTCCCAAGGGGGTTTGTACGGCTCATCGTGGTGTAGTGAGACTATTACAAAATACTAATTACGCTCACTTTAACTCTGAACAAGTTTTCCTCCAACTGGCTCCCATTACCTTTGACGCTTCCACCTTAGAACTGTGGGGAAGCTTGCTTCATGGCAGTAAATTAGTTATCTTTCCCAGCCAAGCTCTCGACCTAGCGCTCCTAGTACAAATCTTGCATCAACACCAAATCACTTTCTTGTGGCTGACAGCAGGACTTTTTCATCTGATAGTAGAAGAATACTTGGATGCCTTGTCCTCAGTGCAACAACTATTAGCCGGAGGAGATGTCTTATCCGTTGCCCATGTATTGCAATTTAGGCAACAACATCCCCACTGTCGCCTAATTAACGGCTATGGTCCAACGGAAAATACCACCTTTAGCTGTTGCTACTCGCTCGTTGATGAGCAAGACATCCAGCAGACCGTTCCTATTGGCAAGCCAATCGCCAACACCCAAGTCTACATCCTAGACCAACACATGCAACCAGTACCGATTGGGGTGGCTGGAGAACTACACGTCGGAGGCGATGGCTTGGCCAGAGGCTACCTCAACCGTCCCGAACTAACTTTAGAAAAATTCATCCCCAATCCCTTTTCCGCTGATAAATCAGCACAACTGTATAAAACTGGCGACCTCGTGCGTTATTTACCCGATGGCAACATTGAATTCCTTGGACGGCTCGACGCTCAAGTCAAGATTCGCGGCTTCCGCATCGAACTGGGCGAAATCGAAGCAGTTCTAAGTACTCATCCCCAGATTCAACAAGCCGTGGTCATTGCTATTGCCGATAATTCTGAAAATAAACGTCTGGTCGCTTATGTAGTCAGTAATGAGAAAACCCTCAGCACTAACCAATTACGGGACTTCCTGCAACAGGAAATGCCTGCTTACATGCTGCCCTCTGTGTTCGTCATCCTTGACACTCTACCCCTAACTCCTAATGGCAAAGTAGATAGAAAAGCGCTCAGGGAAATAGATTCACAAAACTCTGAATCAAATGCTAACTTTGTTGCTCCTCGTACTCTAGAAGAAGAGCTGCTTGCACAGATTTGGTCTGAAGTGCTTGGAGTTGCACAAGTGAGTATTCATGACAATTTCTTTGCGCTTGGTGGAGATTCTTTGCGTGCCGTGCAAGTGTTAGCTAAAGCCGACAAGAGTGGATTAAAACTGTCTCTAAAACAGATATTTAACCATCAGACGATCTACGACCTCGTTGGGGTTCTCCAACAGTCAGACCTATCCGCAAGTATATTAAAAACAGCCCCTTTCAGTCTCATTAGCTCAGAAGAACGCCAGTCTTTACCAAATGGGATTGAAGATGCCTACCCATTGACAAGGCTACAGTTGGGAATGCTTTTCCATAGTGAATATGCTCCTGAGACTGCCATCTACCACGATGTTTTCAGCTATTATCTAAAAGCTCCCCTCAATATCCAAATTCTGCATTCAGCCATAAAAGAGATTGTCACCCGTCATCCAGTGCTACGTACTAGCATTGCCATGACTCAATTTTCACAACCACTACAATTGGTTCATTCTCAAGTAAGCATTGAACTACCTGTTGACGACCTCAGTTGTTTACCATTAGATGAACAAGAGAGCAACATTACTACTTGGATTGAACAGGAAAAACAGCGATCATTTTCTTGGGATACTCCCCCATTGGTACGCTTTCATATCCATCAACGCAGTTGTGACACCTTTAACTTAAGCTTCAGCTTTCACCATGCCATTTTAGACGGATGGAGTCTCGCAACTCTAATGACAGAATTAGTTCAACACTATTTCTTCCTACTAGGTGAGACGATACCGCCTCTTTCCACAGTTCCAAGTCTAACATTTCGAGATTATGTGGCTTTGGAACAAGAAACATTACAGTCTCAGGAGTGCCAACGGTACTGGCATGAAAAACTAGCAGACTTTACCGCGACTAAATTACCTCGTCTGCTAGATAGTCAACAGCATAGCTCAGTAGAACAGGTCGGTAACCAGGCGGTTGAGATATCGCCAGCTTTATCAGCACAACTCAAACAGTTTGCCATAAAGGTTGGAGTACCCCTCAAAAGTGTTCTGCTAGCTGCTCATTTGAGAGTAATGAGCTTTTTGAGCAATCAAGCAGATATTACCACTGGGGTGGTGACTCATGGAAGACCAGCTGCAGAAGATAGCGAGCGTGTTCTGGGTTTGTTTCTTAATACCATACCTTTCCGAATGCAATTAAGTGGGGGAACTTGGGTTGAATTGGTAGAGCAAACTTTTGCAAATGAGCGAGAGGCATTGCCTTTCCAACAATATCCCTTGGCACAATTACAACAGAAAGTGGGATTAGGACAGCCATTATTTGAAACAATATTCAATTATGTTAATTTTCATGTTTACCAAGGTTTATCTGGCATTGATAACTTGGAGGTGTTAGGGGGGCAATCTTTTGACCAAAACAATTTTACATTCGCAGCTCAATTTCCTGTTGATCCGATAACGGGTGAAATCTCCTTAAGTCTCACTTACCCAAGCCAGTTTAGCTTTGAACAGGTGAAAAATATCAGTGGTTATTACCTCAAAATTTTGGAGGCAATGGTTACTCAACCCGAAGAGCAATATGAGCAGGTTTGCTTGTTAAGTGCCACTGAACGTCAGCAGTTGTTAATGGAGTGGAATGATACCCAGAGGGAATATCCAAAAGATAAGTGTATCCATCAACTATTCGAGGAACAGGTAAAGAGAACACCGGATGCGATCGCAGTAGTATTTGAACAGCAGGAATTAACTTATCGACAGTTGAATGACCGAGCGAACTGTCTGGCGCATTACCTTCAGACTTTGGGAGTACAGCCAGAAGTGTTAGTAGGGATTTGTGTCGAACGTTCGATTGAGATGGTGGTGGGATTGTTAGGCATTCTCAAGGCGGGTGGAGCTTATGTACCTCTTGACCCCAGCTTTCCCCAAGAACGGTTAAGTTATATGTTGACTGATTCGGGTGTCGAGGTGTTGCTGACTCACAGCCAGTTGTTGTTATCTTTGCCGTCACCTACTGCACAGGTGGTTTGTTTGGATAGTGATTGGAAGACAATTGAGCAATACCAGAAGGAAAATCTTGATATTGGGGTAGGTGCGGATAATTTGGCTTATGTGATCTACACTTCTGGTTCTACTGGACTACCAAAGGGAGTTCAAATCTGCCACCACAGTGTGGTCAACTTCTTAAATTCTATGAGTCATTTTCCGGGATTAACTCAGGAAGATACTTTCAGTGCAGTTACCACCATTTCCTTTGATATTGCAGCCCTTGAACTTTATCTGCCATTAATGGTAGGAGCAAAAGTTATCGTGGTTCCCCGTGAAATAGCTACTGATGCGGATTTGCTGTTGTCTGAATTATTCGAGTCGAAGACAACCGCTATACAAGCCACACCAGCTACTTGGCAAATGCTATTAGCTGGTGGTTGGTCTTCTAATTATCCCTTGAAAGTATTTTGCGGTGGTGAAGCATTACCAGCTCAACTAGCTCATCAAATTCTAGAAACTGGTAGCGAATTGTGGAATCTGTATGGTCCAACAGAAGCAACAATCTGGTCTGCAATTTACCAAGTAAGAGCAAACAAAACAGTAGCAAGAAACGAAGCTGCTCCTTCTGCCATTGGTCGCCCGATAAGTAACACCCAAATATACATCTTAGACTCACACCTCCAACTAGTACCTATAGGCGTACCTGGAGAACTCTACATTGGTGGTGATGGTTTAGCCAGAGGCTACCTCAACCGCCCAGAACTCACCCAAGAAAAATTTATCGCCAACCCCTTTAGCCAGGAAAAGGAGGCACGACTTTACAAAACTGGAGATTTAGCTCGCTATTTAGATGATGGCAACATCGAGTATCTTGGTCGAATTGATAACCAAGTGAAGATTCGCGGCTTCCGTATAGAGTTGGGAGAAATTGAAGCAGTGTTGACCAAACATCCTCAAGTGCAGGAGGTAGTGGTCATTGCCCGTGAAGACCAACCAAGTGACAAACGTTTAGTTGCTTATTTTGTCCCCAAGAAGCAACAAGTCCCCTCCAATAGTGAACTGCGCTGCTTCCTCCAAGAAAAGCTGCCCAATTATATGTTACCTAGTCACTTTGTACTTTTAGAATCACTGCCGCTCACACCCAATGGTAAGGTTAACCGCCGCGCATTACCCGCACCAGAAGGTCTTCGCCCAGACCTTGAAATTGCATATGCGATGCCACAAAATAAGCTACAACAAACAATCGCCACTGTTTGGCAAAAAGCCTTGAATCTAGAAAAAGTAGGTATATACGATAACTTTTTTGAATTGGGTGGTCATTCATTACTCATCATTCAAATTTATAGCCAATTGCGGGAAATATTACAAACAGATTTTCCAATGATCGAGTTTTTGAGATATCCAACTATCAGTTCTCTAGCAGAGTATTTCAGTCAAACCAATAATCAAGAAACATTTTCTCATCAAACTGAGACACAAGCTGAGAAGCTCAAAACTGGCAAAGCTCGACTCAAACAACGCCGAAAACAAATACAGTAAAAATCAAGCTGTCTTAAGTTAGTTAATCTCATACTAATTCGCGTTCAAAAGCGTAATTTAAAAAGTTTGATTGTCTAGTTTCATCAAGAACTATCGCCATTTGAAAGTTACGGTTTAGAACGCAGTTTGGTATCAGGAGTTAGAACAACCAATCATGGATAATCCTATGCCCTTTAATCAAAACACTGGTTTAGAAATAGCAGTCATTGGCATGGCTGGTCGTTTTCCTGGAGCTAAAAATCTTAATGATTTTTGGGACAATCTCCAGAAAGGAGTAGAAACAATTTCTTTTTTTACTGATGAGGAGTTACTGGCTTCAGGAATAGATCCAGATGTATTGAGTAAACCTAACTATGTGAAAGCATCTGGAGTATTAAAAGATATAGAACTTTTTGATGCTTCGTTTTTTGGTTTTGATGCAAAAGAAGCAGAAATTACCGATCCGCAACATCGTTTTTTTCTAGAATGCGCTTGGGAAGCCCTGGAAAATGCTGGCTATGACTCTCTGTCTTACAAAGGTTCGATTGGTATTTACGCTGGTACTGGGTTTAGCCAATATTTACTCAACCTTTATTCAAATCAAAACATTACAAGTTCGCTTAGTGATTTAGAAATTTCCATTGGAAATGACAGAGATTTTCTCACCACACGCATTTCCTATAAACTTAACTTGGAAGGACCCAGTTACACAGTTCAAACTGCCTGCTCAACATCATTGGTCTCTGTTCACTTAGCCTGTCAAAGTTTGCTAAGTGGTGAATGCGATATGGCTTTGGCTGGCGGCGTTTCTATAGGTTTATATCGAAAAGAAGGCTATCTTTACCAAGAAGGGGGTATTACTTCTCCAGATGGGCACTGCCGTACTTTTGATGCTAAAGCAAAGGGAACTATCGGTGGTGATGGTGTGGGTATTGTAGTGTTAAAGCGATTGGAAGATGCTCTCACAGATGGAGACGATATTTCTGCTGTGATCAAAGGTTCCGCTGTTAATAACGATGGTTCTTTTAAACTTAGTTATACAGCACCTCGTATAGATGGTCAAGCAAAGGTTATAAGAGCAGCTCAACTGACGGCTGAGGTTGAACCTGAGACAATTACATATATTGAGGCTCATGGGACAGCAACTCCCTTGGGTGATCCAATAGAAGTAGCAGCATTAACACAAGTGTTCTCACTTCATACTGAGAAAAAACACTTTTGTGCCCTTGGTTCAGTAAAAACTAATGTCGGTCATTTAAATACGGCAGCTGGTGTTGCTGGCTTTATCAAAACTGTCCTGGCACTGAAACATGGTTTGTTGCCACCAAGCTTGCACTTTGAAGAACCGTCACCTCAAATTGACTTCGATAACAGCCCCTTTTATGTAAATACTGAGCTATCACAATGGAAGGTTGACAATGGTCCTCGCCGTGCCGGGGTTAGTTCTTTTGGTATTGGCGGTACTAATGCACATGTAATTTTAGAAGAAGCACCAGTTGACATTAGGCAAGACATAGACTCATGTCAATCTCGCCCTTGGCAGTTATTAGTACTTTCTGCGAAGACAAGCTCTGCACTGGAGAATGTCACAGTAAATTTAACAACTCACCTCAAGCACAACCCGACATTAAATCTTGCCGATGTGGCTCACGTACTGCAAATAGGTCGTCGCGCTTTCAACCATCGCCGAATATTAGTTTGCCAAGATCTAAATGATGCAGTGCAGGCACTAGACCCTCCAAATCCTCAGCGAGTTTTGACTAACTTTCAAGAACCTGGCGATCGCCCTATTATATTTATCTTTCCTCAGGAGGAAGTACTGTGTGTAAATAAAACTTTGGAATTATATCAGTATGAACCAACATTCCGTCAGTGGGTTGATTCTTGTTCTGAAATTATAAAATCTGCTCAGGAACTAGATTTACGCACAGTATTGTATCCAAACCAAGAACAGGCTGAAAAAGCTGCTTATTTGCTAGAACAAACTCAAATTTCCCAGCTAGCATTGTTTGTGATTGAGTACGCTTTAGCACAGCTATGGCTGTCTTGGGGTATACGTCCTCAATCTATGATTGGTTATAGTACTGGAGAGTATGTAGCTGCAACTCTTGCTGGTGTATTTTCCCTAGAAGATGCCTTAACACAAGTAGCTGTTCGCGGGCAACTGTTGCAACAGATAGCCTTGGGGGCAACCTCCTATCCACTTCTAGAGCAATACATTGGGCAAATCGAAAAAATCGAATTTAACTCACCTCAGATTCCTTTTATCTCGAATGTGTCAGGAACTTGGATTACCACAACGGAAGCAACAGATCCGAACTATTGGTCAAAGCATCTAAAGCAAACAGCAAACTTTGCAGATGGTATTGCTGAGTTAATAAAAGAGCCAAATGCCATTTTATTAGAGGTTGGTTCCGGAGGAACATTGGGTGCTTTAGCTTATACGCATCAAGAAGATAAACCTACGGCTTTGAGTTCACTTCCTCATCCAAAAGACCAACAGTCGGATATAGCATTCTTGCTCAATACGTTAGGGCAACTCTGGCTTTTGGGAGTTCAAGTAGACTGGTCTGGTTTTTATGCTCACGAGCAGCGTCACCGGATTCCCTTGCCAACTTATCCTTTCGAGCGTCAACGTTACTGGATTGACGAACAACCAGGTTTTGTACCTGTTTCCACACAAGTAATACACAAAGAGTCAAATATTGCAGACTGGTTTCACATTCCTTCATGGAAACAATCTAAACTCATTGAACCTTTTGAAGAAGAAAAGATACAAGCTCAAAAGACTTGTTGGCTTGTTTTTGTTGATGCATGTGGGTTAGGAAAAGAACTTGTAACACGACTGGAACAACAAAAGCACAATTCGATCGCAGTGGTTGCCGGAGAACAGTTTGCAAAACTAAGTGATAATGCATATACAATCAATCCCCAGCAACAAGATGACTATGAAGCCTTGATCCAAGAACTGCGCCAATTAGACAGGATACCAGAAGCGATCGCCCATTTATGGAACGTCACTTCATATGACCAAACGTACTTACCAGATCGAGACTTTGAAAATAGTCAGTATTTAGGCTTTTACAGCCTGCTTTTCCTAACTCAAGCCTTAGATAAACAAAACATAACTTATCCTCTGCAAATTATTACAGTAACAAACAATTTGCATGAGGTGACAGGTGAAGAAAGTTTAAATCCTGAAAAAGCAACTTTGTTAGGACCGTGTAAAGTTATTGGACAAGAATATCCGAACATAATTTGCCGTAGTATTGATGTTGTGATTCCCAAATCTATAACTGAACACGAGAAGCTAATAGACTATTTGATAGAAGAATTTACCACTAAAACAGATGACCTAATAGTTGCGTATCGTGGACATCGTCGCTGGGTTCAAACATGGGAACCCGTCCAACTAGATGCAGTGACTGATGAAAAAACCAAGTTTAGGGACAAAGGTGTTTATCTGATCACTGGTGGTTTGGGAAACATTGGCTTTACTTTCGCCAAATACTTAGCTAAGGCATTCAAAGCCAAGCTGATCTTGTTAGGACGCTCCGGTCTTCCTATCAAAGAGAATTGGTCTGAATGGATAGCAACGCATGGTGAACAGGACAAAATAAGTCGCCAGATTCAAAAAATAAAGACTCTGGAAGAATTGGGGGCTGAGGTTTTAGTCATCAGCGCGGATGTGGCTAACTTTGAACAAATGCAAGCAGCAATAGCTCAGGCATATGAATACTTTGGCAAAATTAATGGTGTGATTCATGCGGCAGGGATAGTTGCAGATAAACTTATTCAAGAGATAGGTAAGGCGGATTGTGAAATACTTTTTCAGTCTAAAGTGCATGGATTATTTGTCATGCAAAAAGTTTTGCATGATAAAGAGGTTGATTTTTGCCTTTTACTATCCTCCGTATCCTGTATTCTGGGAGGATTAGGATTTGCCGCTTATTCGGCAGCAAACCTTTTTATGGATGCTTTTACTTATCAGCAAAATCGCACGAATACTGTACCTTGGATTAGCTTAAATTGGGAAGGCTCTCCAGTTGAGAAAGAAGAACAGCAAAATACAGATCATCAATCAACTTTAGCTGAATTATTTATTACACCTACAGAAAGTGTAGAGGTCTTTAAACGTGTTCTTTCTATCAAGAAGCTATCTCAAATTGCTATTTCATTAGGGAATTTACAAGCTAGAATTAATCAGTGGCTTAAACTCGAATCAATACATAATGCAGAACGTTCTACACAAGATACAGAGCGTTCAGTACAGAAAGATTCATCCCAACTGCGCCCAAGAGCAAATTTGCAAACTGCCTATGTTGCTCCCCGTACTCCTGTCGAGCTACTTGTTGCTAATTTATGGCAACAACTCTTGGGTGTTGAGCGTGTAGGTATTCATGACAACTACTTTGAATTAGGGGGTCATTCCCTTGTAGCTGTGCGCTTGATGGCTCAAATTCAACGGAAATTTGGTCAAAATCTGCCTTTGGCGACTCTATTTCAAGCTCCTACAGTTGAAAAACTAGCCAGTGCTCTCCACCAGACAACAGATTCCCGACCTTGGTCTCCTTTAGTAGAAATTCAGCCTCGTGGTTCAAAGCGACCTTTCTTTTGCTTACCAGGAGGTGGTGGAAATGTCCTTTACTTTCACCAATTAGCGAATTGTCTGGGGCTAGACCAACCATTTTACGGTTTACAAGCATCAGGTCTTGATGGAAAAACTCCTGCATACACAAGTATTGAAGATATGGCTGCTGATTACATCAAAGCAATACAAGTTGTGCAGCCAGAAGGTCCATATCTTCTGGGAGGTCATTCCTTCGGAGGTCGTGTAGCTTTTGAAATCGCCCTACAGTTGCAACAGCTAGGTCAAGAGGTTGCTGTATTTGCCATTTTTGACACTTGGGCACCAATTCCTGACCAAAAACCTATAGAACACAAGGATGATACGCAATACTTAATTGAGATGGTGAACATGGTAGAAGGATTTTTTAGCAAGAGTTTATTTATAACAGAGGATACTCTGAGAACCCTGATGCCAGATGAGCAGTTAAACTATTTTCTCACTCGGTTAAAAACTGCTGAAATATTACCTCCACAAGCTACTTTAGAGCAAGTTAACGGTTTCCTAGAAGTTTATAAAGCTAACACTAAAGCTAATTTTGCTTATATGCCACAGGAAGCCTATCGTAATCAAGTTACTGTCTTCCGGGCAAAAGAAGAGGTCTGTGATAATCCATCAATGGGTTGGGATAAGTACTCTTTAAAATCAGTAGAAACTTATGAAGTACCAGGCGAACACATCACAATGTTGGCGGAACCTCATGTTCAGGTTTTGGCAAAACATTTAAAAGTTTGTCTTGAACAAGCACAGGCAAATGGTTGAAGAAAATTATACCAAACAACGCTCTACCCTAAATGGAATTTGGGTTTTTATCCCAATCTGGTTTGGACAATTGGTATCAGTGATTGGCTCTGGTGTGACTAGCTTTGCACTGGGTATATGGGTGTATCAGCAAACAGGATCGGTGACAAATTTAGCCCTCACTTCTTTGTCAGCAACTCTACCGTCTGTGATCATTTCTCCAATAGCGGGTGTGTTTGTAGATCGCTGGAACCGAAAGTGGATAATGCTTATAAGCGATTTGGTTGCAGGTTTAACGACAGGCTTACTCGCGCTGATGCTCTTTGTAGGTAACCTTGAAATCTGGTATATTTATTTAGTGACAGCTGTTCATTCCATCTGCACTACCTTCCAACAACCAGCTTATATGACAGCTATGACATTGTTGGTTCCCAAGCAGCAACTGACTCGAGTCAATGGTCTAGTTTATCTTGGAGAATCTATGACTCGGATGATATGCCCTATGCTAGCAGGTGTGTTGATAGCAAGCGTTAAAATTCAGGGTATTATTCTGTTCGACTTAGCTACCTTTGTCTTTGCCTTAGTCACGCTGCTATACATTCGGTTCCCCAAACCTAAGATCATAGATCATGTAAATGTTTCGGGAAAAAGCTCGCTGTTAATTGAAGTGGTGGATGGTTGGAGATACATCAAGGCAAAACCAGGAATTTTAGGGTTAATGGTATTAACAGCTGTTATCAGCTTTATGTTTGGCACAGTTGGAGTACTAAGTATCCCTTTGGTAATCTCTTTTGCTTCAGTTACGGTGGTAGGAATTTTAACATCTGTTAGTGGTAGTGGTATGTTGTTCGGTAGCTTAGCTGTGAGCATTTGGGGAGGATCGCAGCGCAACATGAAAAATGTGTTTTGCTTTATGTTGTTGAACGGGCTGTGTCTTGCATTTATAGGGCTAAAATCTAATATTTGGCTTGTTGGTGTCGCCGCCTTTATCTTCTTTTTCGGCTTGCCAATTATCAACAGCTCAATTAATGTCATCCTTCAAAGAAAAGTCATGGCCAATGTTCAGGGAAGGATCTTCGCCTTGACAGCAATGATTTCTAAATCTTGCCTACCCCTTGCTTATCTCGTTGCTGGACCTCTAGCCGACAATGTCTTCAAGCCCCTAATGGCTCCAAGTGGTCCATTGGCTGGAAGCCTGGGACAAATTATCGGTGTCGGACCAGGACGCGGTATTGGTCTAATGTTCATAGTTATGGGAATGTTAACCATGATAGCAGCAATTCTTGCTTACCAATATCGTCCTCTTAGATTGGTAGAGAAAGATTTACCAGATATTATATAGACTCTCGCTTTCAAGTAAATAAACCACACCGTTCACAAAAATCTTATGACTGGTATCACTATGGCAACAATGGAAAAATACTGCAAAGCTTATTTGTTGACAAATTTACGTTATTCAGTCAGTGGAATGAGCGAATTGAGAACGTTAGAAAATAAAAGAAAAATAGACTTTTAAATTTGAAATTCCAGTATACGAACCTGTGGTGGTGGGAGCATTAGCAGGTAAAGAAGCAGAAATATAAACTAATAGGAGACAACCATGAATACACATGAACAAGAAGACAAAACAATTTACAAAGTGGTTGTAAATCACGAACAGCAGTATTCTATCTGGCCTGCCGAACGAGAAAATGCTCTTGGCTGGCAAGATGCAGGTAAAAGTGGTTCCAAGGAAGAATGCTTAGCATACATTAAGGAAGTGTGGATCGACATGAGACCGCTTAGCTTGCGGAAAACAATGGAGGAGTCAGCAGGTAAAACACACTCGTAACTTCAATTCAAGCTAATTCTTTTCTGTCTGGAAATTTACCTTCACAATAAATTATGGAAATTCAAGTTGTAGGCGTTATAGGCGCAGGTGTTATGGGGATAGGACTATCACAAAGCCTAGCCCAAACTAATCATAATGTAATTCTTTTAGATATTTCTGACAAAATTTTAGAACAGGCAAAACAAGAAATAAAAAATAATATCCGTTTCCAACAGCTTTTCACAAAAAATAAGAAAGTCAACAAACCAGATGATATTCTAAGTAACATTACGTTTTCTACAAATTATCAATTACTTCAAAATGTAGAATTTGTGATAGAAAATGCTACAGAAAAGTGGCACATTAAAAAGAATATATACGAAAAAATAGATGCAATTTGTCCGCCAGAAACCGTCTTTGCTGCTAATACATCTGCTATACCTATTACTCGCATTGCTTCAGTCACAAAGCGTGCCTCTAAAGTTATTGGGATGCATTTTATGAATCCCGTACCAATGAAGCCTGCGGTTGAAACAATTCGTGGTTATCACACTAGTAATGAAACTATTGAGATAGCCAAAAAATTATTGTCTCAGATGCAAAAAGAATGTATTTTGGTCAATGACTCTCCAGGCTTTGTATCGAATCGCATCTTGATGTTAACCATTAATGAAGCTATTTTTATTTTACAAGAACAAGTAGCATCAGTAGAAGAAGTAGATAGAATTTTCAAAACATGTTTTGGACATAAAATGGGACCGTTAGAAACTGCTGACTTGATAGGATTAGATACGATTCTCTTCTCTATCGAAGTTCTGTATGAAAGTTTTAATGATAGTAAGTATCGTCCATGTTCTTTACTTAAAAAAATGGTTGATGCTGGATTACATGGACGAAAAAGTGGACAAGGTTTTTACACCTACAATTGAGAAATAAAAAATGTTAACCCATAAGTACTATTTACAGCAGGTTGATAATGAAAGAAGCTAAAGACAAAATCAAAAAATTTCTAACTCAGTCTTTTGGTGAACATGAATTTCAAGAAGGGGAAGATATATTCTCTCTTGGCTTTGTAAATTCGATGTTTGCTATGCAGCTAGTTCTCTTTCTAGAGAAAGAGTTTCAAATAACGATTGAAAATGAAGACCTTGAAATTGAAAACTTCAGCACTATAAATGCTATGAGCAGCTTTCTAGAAAAAAAGCTGGCTATATCTGCACAGAATTGAAGTAAAGAATATAAGCTTTAACATTTGTAAACACTTAAGTAAAAGGGATGCAAATAGAATTAACTCCTCAGCAAAAAGAGGCCGAAGCTAAATTCCGAGCCTTCACAGACGAAGAGATTGTCCCTGATGCGGATAGGGCTGACCAAGAAGAACGGACTTCGGGGGAACTGATTCAAAGAATAGCTCAACAAGGTTATTTAGGTGCCATTGTGCCTAAAGAAAGAGGTGGCAGTGGTATGGATATGATAACTTACGGTCTCCTAAATGAAGAAATGGGACGGGGATGTTCTTCAGTGCGAAGCTTGCTTACAGTTCACTCTATGGTTACTCATGCCATCCTCAAGTGGGGCAGCAAGTTTCAAAAAGAGCATTGGATTCCCAAATTCGCTTCTGGTGAAGCGATCGCTGCTTTTGGCTTAAGTGAACCTAATGTAGGCAGTGATGCTAAAAAAGTGGAGACGACAGCAACAGTTTCTGAAGAGTTTTACGTTTTAAATGGGCAAAAGAAGTGGATTACCTATGGACAAATTGCTGATGTTTTTTTGATATTTGCTCACTGTGAAGGTAAACCCACTGCTTTTCTAGTTGAAAAAAACACACCAGGACTCTTGGTTAAACCAATTTTTGGCATGTTGGGTACTAGAGCTTCAATGTTAGCAGAATTGCACCTAAATAATTGTCGGATTCCCCGAGAAAATCTTGTATGTAAAGAAGGTTTTGGTTTTTCCCATGTAGCATCTTCTGCCTTAGATTATGGCAGGTACAGTGTAGCTTGGGGCTGTATAGGTATTGCCCAAGCCTGTCTTGAAGCCTGCATTCGGTATACAAGTCAAAGAAAGCAGTTTGATGTTTATTTGAAAGACCACCAATTAATTCGACAAATGGTGACTGAGGCGATCGCTAATGTGAAAGCAGCGAGACTATTGTGTTATCAAGCAGGCTACTTGAAAGACATTGGCGATCCTAAATCAATTATGGAAACCTCAATTGCTAAGTATTTTGCTTCTACAACTGCGACTAAAGTGGCAAGCGATGCTGTACAAATTCATGGTGGTCATGGTTGTAGTAGTGAATGCTCTGTTCAGAGGTATTTTCGAGACGCCAAAATTATGGAGATTATTGAAGGGAGCACTCAGATTCAACAGATTACCATTGCTGAGTATGGTTATCAACAATATATGTTTTCATCTACTCCAACCTAGTGTCTTAACAATTAGTAACAGGAATTTAAAAAGATGATTAATTTAAGTGCTGAACAAGCAAAAGATAAACAAAAATTTAAAAAAGCTATCAAGTGTGTCGTTTGGGATCTTGATAACACTATATGGCATGGTGTCTTACTAGAGGACGATCGGGTTTTCTTGCAGAATAATGTCATTGACATCATCAAAATTTTGGATAGTAGAGGAATATTACAATCTGTAGCTAGCAGAAATGAACAGAATAAAGCAATGTTGAAGTTGGAAGACTTTGGATTACATGAGTATTTTATATATCCACAAATCAATTGGAACTCTAAAGCTTCCTCTATTCAAAAAATCGCTAAATCAATCAATATTGGAATAGATGCAATAGCTTTCATTGATGACCAACTATTTGAATTGGAAGAGGTAAATTTTTCATTACCTGACGTTCTGTGTATCAATACAACTCATCTCGATCAGTTGCTAGATATGCCAGAAATGAATCCTCGTTTTATTACAAAGGATTCCAAAAATAGAAGACTTATGTATCTCAGCGATATAAAACGCAATCAGGTTGAGGAAGAATTTGTTGGTTCTAAAGAAGAGTTTTTAGCTACTCTAAAGATGCGCTTTACCATCTCTTCTGCTAAAGAGGAGGATTTACAACGAGCCGAAGAATTAACAATACGCACAAACCAATTAAATACAACAGGTTATACATACTCTTACGAAGAACTCAACCATTTTTGTCAATCAGATAAGCATAAGCTACTAATTGCTAGCTTGGATGATAGGTATGGCAGTTACGGAAAAATTGGATTAGCTCTTATTGAATGTCAAGATACTATATGGACAATAAAACTATTGTTAATGTCCTGCCGCGTTATGTCTAGAGGCGTAGGGACAATTATGCTCAATCATATTATATCTATGGCAAACAATCAAAATGTTAAATTGTGTGCTGAGTTTGTCTCAAATGATAGAAATAGGATGATGTATATCACTTATAAATTTGCTGGATTTAAAGAACTTGATACTCAAAATAATCTTTTGATTTTTGATAATCAATTAAATTACAAATATTCTTTTCCTGATTATGTAGATATAGTCCTACCTGTGTGAACAGTATCTTTAACGAACCACAAAGGCACAAAAAAGGCGCGCAGCGTTTTTGCCAGAAAAAGGAAGAGAGTAGAGAGTTCATAACTCATTTAAGATTACTCAATGCAAATATTAAATGAATTTCAACATTACAAAGAGGTAATAATGAACAATTCTTTAATTTCTAATAGCAATAAACAATCAAACTCTGCTTTGCCGTGGCAGTTGCTGGTGCTATCTAGCAAAACAGAATCAGGCTTGGAGACTACAACTGATAATCTAGCTGAATTTTTAAACCAGAATTCTGAAATAAACTTTAATGATTTAGCTTATACTCTCCAAGTTGATTGTCAGGCGTTTAATCACCGTCGGATACTAGTGTGTTGCGATCGCCAAGATGCAGCGAGTGCGCTGACAACCAGAGACCCCAAACGTATTTTTAACAGCAGCATTCAAGAAACTAACAATCAATCTATAGTTTTCATGTTTCCTGGCTTAGGAGAGCAATATGTCAATATGGCTTTACAGCTTTATCAGCTTGAGCCAACTTTTCGCGAACATATAGCTCGTTGCTCAGAACTCCTCAAACCTCACCTGGGTTTTGACTTGCGAGATGTACTTTATCCTCATCAGGAACAAGCCGAGCAAGTTCGACAAGCAAACAATCCAGCCGCAGTCATGTCTTCCCAGAAGCTAGATTTACGACGGATGCTGCAACGTGACCAAACTCCAGTAGATGTCAACACTCAAAAACTAAATCAAACTTATATTGCTCAACCAACACTGTTTGTCATTGAGTATGCGCTAGCCCAGATGTGGATGGCATGGGGGATAAAGCCTCAGGCGCTTATTGGTTACAGCATCAGCGAGTATGTAGCGGCAACTTTAGCTGGTGTTTTATCTCTGGAGGAGACCTTAGCTCTGGTTGCTAAAAGAGGTCAACTCATTCAACAATTACCCACTGGGGCAATGTTAGCAGTTTCCCTCTCAGAGATAGAACTCCAGCCACTGCTCACAGAGCATCTGTGCTTATCTGCTGTCAATGGGCCTCAGCTGTGTGTAGTTGCAGGATCTACAGAGGCGATAGCTAAATTAGAGCAGCATCTGTTGAAAGATGGGATAGCTTGTCGGCAATTGCAAACTACTCATGCTTTTCATTCTCCAGTCATGGAGGCAATTTTGGAGCCGTTCATCCAGTTAGTCAAAAGCTTTGACCTCAAGCCTCCTCAAATTCCATACATATCCAATGTCACAGGAACTTGGATTACAGCAATGGAAGCCACCGATCCAAGTTATTGGGGCAGGCATTTATGTCAAACTGTACGTTTTGCTGATGGAATTGAAACATTATGGCAAATGCCGGCTCAAATCCTCTTAGAAGTTGGACCAGGCCAAACTTTGGGTAGTCTAGCGCTGCAACACCCAGCTAGCGCCAAAGTATCAGAACGGCTAGTACTCGCCTCATTACCAAACTCCTATGACCAACAATCGCATTTGGCGTTCTCGTTCAACACACTGGGTCAAATCTGGCTAGCTGGTGTGTCTGTGGATTGGTCGAAATTCTATGGAAATCGCCATTCTAGTACACTTCCTTTACCTACCTATCTCTTCGAGAACCAACACCACGGGAGAGAATCTCAAAAAGAGCAATGGCAGAAGACTCACAAAGAGTCAGACAACAATGTTTTATCATCACAAGAACAAGAATCAATTCAAATAGCACAACAACGTCAGCGACTGAACTTACAAAATAGCTATGTTGCCCCCAGGTCTAATACTGAGCAAAAGATTGCTGATATTTGGCAAAAAATTTTCCGTATTCAACAAGTCGGTGTTTATGATAATTTTTTCAGTTTGGGAGGTAATTCCTTAGTCGCTATAAAAATTATTTCCCAGTTAAAAAAAATATTTCCAACAGACATTCCTACGATTGCTATATTTAAAAATCCAACTGTAGCCGAATTAGCATCAGTTATTGAAGAGCAAGTTCTAGCAGAAACAAAAACTTTAAACCAAGAACAGGTGGGGTCTTTTACATCAACAACTATCTCTGATTCAAAATAAGCACATCAAGCCGCTAAGTGGTAATAATACGCAACAGAGAATTTTGGATAATGAATTTATATCTTCAGGAGAATCAAATGAATAAAACTTTAGAAAAACCTCGTTCTTGGCATTTGTTAGTACTCTGTGCAGAAACAAGCTCTGCTTTAGAGACGGAAACCACAAACCTGATTGAACACTTAAAGCGATCTACCAACCAAGACTTTGTTGATATTACTGGCTCCTATCAAGTTCATGAAAAAGCTTTTAAGCATCGTCGAATGCTTGTTTGCAATAACCTTAGTGATGCTGTGACTGCCCTTGAAACACTCGATTCCAAAAAAGTTTTTACACGCTTCCAAGAGTCCGAAGAGCGACCTATTGTGTTTATGTTTCCAGGGCAGGGAGCGCAGTATGTAAATATGGGATTGGAACTTTATCAAACTGAGAAGACATTTCGGGAACAAGTTGATATCTGCTCAGAATTTTTAAAGCCTGATTTGGACTTAGACATTCGCAACATAATATATCCTGATGAAAAACAGATAAACGTTGCCACGCAGCAACTTCAACAAACATTGATTGCACAGTCAGCACTCTTTGTGATTGAGTATGCTTTAGCTAAGTTATGGCAAGAGTGGGGCGTGCTTCCCCAAGCAATGATCGGTCATAGCCTTGGTGAATACGTTGCAGCAACTCTGGCTGGCGTTTTCTCCCTCAAAGATGCATTAAAACTAGTAGCTGTGCGTGGACGACTTATACAAGAACTGCCTAGTGGAGCCATGCTTGCCATTGAGCTTTCAGAGAAGGAAGTGCGCCCATTTTTAGGCGAGATATCCCTAGCTGCAATTAACGGGCCAAACCTTTGCATTGTTTCAGGTCCCGCAAAAGCTTTAGAGGAATTAGAGGATCGACTCAGCCAGAAGGATGTGATGTGTCTTCCTTTAGATGCCTCCCATGCTCCTCACTCACAGGAAATGGACTCCATCATAGAGCCATTTAAATCTTATGTAGAAAAAATGACTCTTAGACCACCTCAAATACCGTATATTTCTAGCGTTACCGGGACTTGGATTACAACGGATCAAGCAACAGATCCAAACTATTGGGCTAGACATATGCGCGAAACTGTGCGCTTTTGCGAAGGTTTGCAAGAACTTTTTAAAAAACCAGAGCGGATATTGCTACAAGTTGCTCCTGGGCGGACGTTGAGTGCTATGGCGGTGCAGCATCCAGAACGTGCGGCTGGACAAATCGTTCTTTCTTCGTTAAGCCACCCGTATGAAGAAGAATCGGATGTTGCATTCATACTTAACATCTTAGGTCAGCTCTGGCTTGACTCGCATCTTGCACCAAAAAAAGTTGATTAGTTTTTCACACTCAGTACGAAACCTCAAGCCCTTATTATTACGAAAAAAAGAAGAAAAATCGTGTTACTTTCTTGCCCTAGTTTTAACGAAACCCGAGTTTATACGGTTAGGTACAAGTTAAGAGCCTCTAACTAGCGCGAGTACGCGCCAGCAAAATACCCGAGGAAGGTTTTTTCCCTGAGTCTTGGCCTGCCTTTACTTCAGAACCAAATGTTTCCCAAATTACCTTCTCCACCGCCTAAATTTTAAACACCTACCCTTGAAAGCCCCGTGAGGGTTGGCAGCTTGCTAAACGGACTTAACGGGAAAAGTCAGAATTTAGTTAACTGACGATTGTAACCATTCGCCTACAATACGAGCTATTTTCCTGTTGACAAGTTTCAAAGACTCAGGAGATAAATTCATATTTTTTTCTAGTTGCTTTTCAAAAGCTTGTATAAAAGCTTGCTTTCTTTCTATGAACTTACTTGTTTGTTCGTATTCTGGTTGTTCATTGTGTATTAAATCAGTCAATATGAAAAATTCGTCTTCACTGTAGTATTGGTGAGCTAATTGCTCTAAATCTGCGTATAATAAACGTTGACAGTATGACTGTAAACATTCATCTAACGACTCTTGAATGAGTTCTATATCTTTGTCATTATACAAAGAGATTCCGGAATTTAGTTGATGACACTGCTGAAGAAATTCTTTTAAGAAATTTCTACTATATTTTCCCAACTGACGAGCCACTTGATACTGTTTTTGTAATTCGGAATACTTGTGCTTTAAAACTGTTGCTATCTCAGCTTGAGTTAAGTTTAATCCCAGCCAAAGTTTTAGCATTGTTTGACCAATCTCTGGTATGGTTATAAATATCTTGGAGACTAAGGATTCTATTTGCTCTGTTTCTTCTGTTTGGATGACAATATCCCAAGGAGTAGGCATGGGGTCAGAAATAATGTCATCATTTTCTAAAGTCAGAACACGTTTAGTACGATAGTCGCGCGCAGCCTGAATGCAGGTTGATAGCATTTCTTGAATTTTCTTAGAGTCAGCTAGTACGGTTGGCAAGTTTAACTGATTGTGTCGCTGATTGTAGCAGAAGGCAATTTGAGTTAAATCTTCCGGACTAGGAGATTCTAAACTACGGCTACTTTCTCTTTTTTGAGGTTGAAAAACTGCATTAAAACATTGTCTAGCTAAGCAGTATGAATCAAGTTGGCTAGTGTTTATTCCTTTTGATGCTAAGGCTTCTTTTAATTCTTTGTTATTTAAATCCCTCAACAAGCCATAATCAGAAAACTTTTCTCGCTTTGCTTCTACATCTTGGGTATAAATTGTATTGCCAATGAAGCGAAAGAGTGCGGTTTTTGCATAACTTTCCAAGTTACTGTGTTGATATTCTAATTTAAAACTACGGAAGAGTTTTGCTGGTTGAGTAACAAATAAATTACCGATTTGAAAAAAATCTTCTAATGAATATTTATGCTGAATTGATTGAAATTGCTTTTGTATCTTTTGTGCAGCTCTATAACAAGCTTCTTGTAAGTAAGCTGACAGATGCTTTCCTGCTTTTAAATGCTGGTTGGTAGAAGAATATTGAGTAGTGACTGGAGAATGTATAGAGGATAATGTATAGACCAATTGTCTGTTATTTTTCTGTACCCCGGTGTCTCCACTTTTCTCCTCTTCCTGGGATTTACTTTGTAAAAGATCTAAAAAGTAAAGTGCCCATAATTCTGCTGTCTTTTCTGGATGTGTTTGCACTTGTTGTTTGATATTACGTTCCAATTCCGGTTCTGTTATCCATTCGTGTATGAGACTTTTTCTTGCACCTAAAAAGCTAAGAAATGTGGAAAACTTTTGTATTATAATTTGACGTTTATTCATATTTCTGACTCACTATAAATTGCAGTTAATGCTGTATTAATACGCAATAGCAAAGCATTCACAAGGGTGTGGGGTGTAAGGAGCCACGCGCTATAGCGTAAGATTGAAACAAAAACGCATTGCTTTATCGGGCTGCGCCACTTAAGGCAATTCTTTTTTTTACTGGGCTTAAAACCCAGAGAAGACAGTTTTCTCCCCACACCCCACACCCTGCACCCCGTTTTCGGGTGAAGCAGGAGATGCGACCTACTTTTAATATATAGGTGTAACTAATAGTTTGTTATGCAGTACTACTGTCTTGTCTTTCTTGAAAAATTACAAGTCTCTTAAATTATTAATAATTAATAAATTGCTAAATATTTCTATCTTGAGTCATAAATATATGTAACTTTTGATAGAGGTAGGATAAAATTAAAAACTTTAAAGACTTGAGTAAGAAATGTTTGCTCTATAAATTTAGAAATAATCCAGTAATTTATTGACTAAAATCGCAAATATGGCGATCGCTCTGACTCACATGCGGATTAGTTTTCAGATAATCTCGCACCCAGTCGCAACCATACGCTAGTATATTATTTAGATCAACAACACGATCTAATTTCCACAGAATCACTGTCTTGTCCTCACTCGCTGAGGCGAGAGTTTTACTGTCAGGACTGAAAGCAACTCCCCAAACTCTACCACTATGCCCATTGAGAGTAGCCAGTAAAACAGGTAACTTGCCTGCTTGCACGTTCCACAGTTTGACGGTTTTGTCTGCACTCGCCGAAGCTAAAATTTTACCGTCAGGACTGAAAGCCACTCCAAAGACTATAGATTGATGTCCCCCAAGAGTGGTCAGCAAAGTGCCGTCTCGCTTCCAAAGTTTAACCGTCTTATCTTCACTACCGGTGGCGATTATATTGCCGTCAGGGCTAAAAGCAACTCCCCAAACCGCAGCTTTATGTCCCTTAAGAGTCGTCAGTTCGGTGCCGTCTCGCTTCCAGAGCTTGACTGTCATGTCTCCACTAGCTGAGGCGATTGTATTGCCGTCAGGACTTATTGCAACATCCCAAATCGAATCTCGATGCCCCTTAAGAGTCGTAAGTTCGGTGCCGTTTTTGTTCCACAATTTGACTGTTTTGTCCCAACCTACCGAAGCGATCGTGTTCCCGTCGGGGCTAAAAGCAACTCCCCAAACCGCAGCTTTGTGTCCTTTAAGAGTTTTCAGTAAGGTGCCGTTTTTGTTCCACAGTTTGACTGTGCTGTCCGAACCCGCCGAGGCGAGCGTATGACCGTCGGGACTGAAAACTACTGCGTAAACTGGTGCTTTGTGGTCAAGCGTAATGGGTAACGTGCTATCCCGAGTGCAGAGTTTGACGGTTCCATCGTCACTCGCCGAGGCAACCATCTTACCGTTAGGGCTAATGGCAACTCCGATAACCGGAGCGCTATGACCTCGCAGGGTAGTTAGCAATGCGCTATCTAGTTTCCAGAATTTGATAGTCATATCCCCACTTACTGAGGCTAAAGTTTTGCTGTCAGGGCTAAAAGTGACTCCCCAAATTCTATCGCTATGTCCATTAAGTGTTGTCAACAAGGTGCCATCCTTGTTCCAGAGCTTGACAGTATTGTCCCAACTTGCCGAAGCTAGAGTCTTACCGTCAGGACTGAAAGCAACTCCTGAAACGGGAGCTTGATGCCCCTCCAAAGTTTTCAGCAACTTGCCGTCCTTGTTCCACAGTTTGACAGTATTGTCTGCACTCGCCGAGGCAATTGTGTTTCCATCGGGGCTGAAAGCAACATCCCAAACTGTATCCTTATGCCGAGCAACCGTGGTCAAGAACGTGCCGTCCCGCTTCCATAGTTTGACGGTCTTGTCTTTACTAGCCGAGGCGATCATATTCCCGTCGCGGCTGAAAACAACTGCCTCAACCGATTCTTGATGTTTCTTGAGAGTCGTCAGTAAGACAGGCACTTTTCCTGATACTCTCCACAATTTCACACTATGATCCTCACTTGCTGAGGCGAGAGTTTTACCGTCAGGGCTGAAAGCAACTTTGGTAACCGCAGCATCGTGTCCCTCAAGAGTACCCAACAACGTGCCGTCTCGTTTCCACAGCTTGATGGTCTTATCTTCACTCGCTGAAGCTAGAGTTTGACCGTCGGGGCTGAAAGCTACATCTAACACCGCAGCTTTGTGTCCCTCAAAGGTAGTCAGCAACGTACCATCACGCTTCCAAAGTTTGACAGTTTTATCGTTACTGGTTGAGGCGAGCGTGTTACCATCAGGGCTGAACACTGCGCTCTTGACTTCACCGCTATGTCCTTCCAAACGATTGTACTCAACAGCTCCATAAACTGCTCGGCGTAGCGCTGATTCAGCAATTAGCTGGGTGGCTGCATCTGTCCCACCTAATTTTTGCAGTTCTCGCTTCGCCCTGATTGCTTCTTTGAGCGCATCCAACTTTTGATTTGAGGCAAACAGCGCTTCGGAAGATTCATCGATCGCTTGAATCTGACTAATGACCGAATTGTGCCATTGCGACCAAGCAACAACAGCCAAAGTCGAAGTAACTATTAAGCCACTCACTAGCCCATATATAATAAATCTGCGCCTGCGCTTTTGCGTCTGTTTCTCCCACTCCTGAAGTACCAAAGAACGCTCGATGAAATTTATCTCCCTGGAACTCAGTTCCTCCACGCGTTTGTGCTGCCAGTGTTGAGCATCCGCCAGAGGCTTTCCTCGCAACAAAGCTCCATTATCAAAACCACTACTCTCCCACTGATGGATGGCTACCCGCAATTGCTCTTGCCAAAGGCGAAACTCGGACGCCAGTAGCAGCCAATTCTCCAAGCGTCCCCAGGAACGAACTAACGCTTCATGGACGATTTCCACCGTTTCTTCACCTGATAACTCATTACGGTTTGTTACTAGCACACGGGCGTCCGCAAGTTGCGTTATCAAATCCCAGTTTTCGCTTCCTACCTCATCAATCGTCGCCAATCGTCGGTTGAAGTCTGTTCCTGTCCCCGGTTGCACCAACTGAATAAATACCCGCTGCACCAAGAGCCTTTGGTTGTGAGTTAGTTGAGCATAAACCGCCTCAGCGTGATTCGCTAAAGCTTGCTCAACACCACCTATTTCATTGTAAGCAGCATGAGTCAACCAACCACAGAGTTGTTTTGACCACATTTGTGTCAGGGCAAACTCCAGTAACGGTAAACGTCCGGGGTATCCTAATGGATCACTAATGAGTAGATTTGTCAATCCCTCCTCTAGTCGGACTTGCATTTGTGCCGCAGGTTTTTCGATCACCGATCGCAATTCCTCATGGCTCATCGGACCGAGGTTATAAACTGCCCCTTGTAAAGCATCGCTGAAGCGGCGGTCAGAAACAGCATGTCCGTAAAAGTCGGCGCGCAGTGTTAAAACAACGGTAAACGCTGGAGCGTCTCTACAGGCTTTGAGCAGTCCATCTAAGAAAGGTTGACGTTCTGATTCTAGGCTTATAGTATAAAGTTCTTCAAATTGGTCAGCTATTAGTATTACGCGGGTGCAACTTGATTGCTGCACTAAGTTTTTGATGATTTTGGTTAAAGCTTGGTGATCCTGCCGGAGTGTGTTCGCTACTTCTAGTTCAATTTGGGAACGGGCATTTGATTTTAGATTTTGGATTTCCCTGCGAGAAGCCGCTTGCGCGTCTATGGATTTTGAATTGTTTACTTGCTCGTGTGATTCAAAGTACAATAAAGGTGCTAAAGCTACTGCCAACCCAGCAATTGGATTATGCCCCGGACGAAAACAGATAATATGTGGGGCAGCAGGTTTTGTTGGGGATATAACAGATGAGTTATTTATTGGATTCACAAACAAATTATCCGTTACATCCGTAAATTCATCCGACACCCGTAGGGCTGGAATCAAGCCAGCAAAAACGACACTTGACTTACCGCTTCCAGAAGCACCAACCACAGCCACCAATGGCTTAGTTTTTACTGCCAAAAGCAAATCCTGGGTAAATTTTTCTCGCCCAAAATATAGATGTGTATCCTCTTCCCGAAAAGCAAATAAACCGCGATATGGACTTGGAGGCATTCCCCCCAAAGTCAGCCAAGTTGGGGCTTCTACTGATGGATTTTGGCAAATCACAGGCAACCAAGACGCACCAGGAAACTTATCTTCTACCCCTTGCAACTTCCGGCGCGCTTGCTGTACTGCTAAATATAAAGATAGTCTACGAACTGCGAAAGCTTCTAGAAAATACTGAAAAAAATCCTGCGCTACACGATTCGGCACAGGTTCTCGCATGACAATTACTGCGGGAATATTTAATTTCTCCAATGCTACAGCTAGTCCCAACCCATCACAAGAGTTAAAAAGTGCCAATTTTAAACCATTTTCTATAGCCGCTAGCAGCGCTTGGTTTAATTCTTCAATCGTCAAGTTGTTATTTGTCGGGTTCTCGTTGATATAAATTCGCCCTGTTTCATTTTCTGTTTGACTGTGACCTGCAAAAAATAAAATATCCCAGCCGTCCGAATTCCAAAGCTGGGCGTCTAGTTCTTGACGCGATGGATTAACGAGAAAAACAGTTTGGGTATCCGCTAAGCTGTTGAGAAATTGACTTTCTCTCTCAAAATCAATACCGAAGCTATTACCCAAAACCCCTAAAATTCTAACTTTCCCACTTTGGTCTTTTGCAGGGTTCACTAAAGTACGTTTGTACTCCGGTCGAGACAGCACCATTTCAGCAAAAGGAAAATCTGTAAAGAAATTCCAGCGATGCCAAGGTAATCGCCGCAGCATCATATCACCAGTTTCAAGGATGACTCGAATTTCTTCTGCTGTTGTGAGTCGTGATCGCAATTGTTGGTCAATATCAAGAAACTCCCTTGACCGGAACCACTCATTAATTCCTGCTTGTAATTCTTCGGATAACTCATCGAAGCTGACAACAGAAACGTTAGTTATATCACCTTCCTCAATCTCTATCTCTGGAGAGTTGTCTTTTGCTGGTGGTGAAAGTAGCTGTTGGTGGGCGTAGAGATGCTGGTAAAGTGACTGCCAATTTTTATACAGTTCAATCAGATAAGCTGCTGGAGGTAAACTGCCAATGAATTGCTCTGGTAGAAGGTGTTCTTCAGACCAAATTTGAGCAGTTACTCTTGGAAATCCACTCTGGTAATCACCGCTTCCCAGATTAATGACTACTGATTTACTCATTTGTTAGGGCTTAAGACAGTGTAATTAATGTTACTTTTTTTCTATTTGTCGCGTCTATTTTATCGCAATCTACCCATCAATTTCCTCCAGCACAAAATTTTCCTTGATACTGACATTGCCCAAAGAAACTTTGATACTAAACCTCGTACCTTGTAAAGGTTTAAATCTTTTAAGCTGAATATAGTTATCGTGACTGCGCGAGCAGACTTCTTGAAGTACCGTTCCCGAGTCACTGAGCAAAACCAATTTCATATTAGCTGGCAGGTAATTTTCTCCAGTCGTTGGACATAACCGCGCACGAATACATACTTTTTCATCAGCTTCCCGAGTTAAACCAAGCAGTAGCACCACTGATTTTTCCCTCAGTTGCATTCCGAGATCAATTAACTTAACACCTTTAATCTTGATCTCCGAGTTAAACAGAGAATTACTGCGGAAATTAAAAGCGAAATCTCTTTGTTCTAGAACAAAGAGTGCATCTAAAGACTGCCATCCTGCTGTAAAAATATTTTGGAACCAAAGGCTTAAATTACTACCAGTTACAGCCTGGCTAGATTCGACTATTTTTTGGTTGCAGTTTTCTATCCGGAGGTGATACAGTTGCTGTCGATATTCATCTGATGCTACTATTGCTGCCCACTCTGGGAATGGCGCATCTAGACGGGGTGAATAAGACGTTGTATAACTAAGTTGTTCTAGTAATTTTTCGACTTGACTAGGTAACAAACTCGGCAAAAATTGAACTTCTGGTTTCTGAGGAGGACAAAATTCCTGTGCTACCCACATTATGTTTATATTTGGAATTAAATCTTCGGCATCCAAGCAGTAACTTCGGCTGATCACTTCATATCTTGCTTGTTCGCGTATTTGTGTCCTCGTAGCGTATCCCCACACCCGTAACCAACACTCTTCTAAGTTTAACTGTACAGCCAAATAATAATCAGGTACCCAGTTTGTAATATCAACCCATTCTTGAGGAATGCAAAATTCGGATATATTGCTTTTATCATCAGGAATTAAGACAATACGAGTTTCACCAAAATTAATAAATGTCCCATTGACAACTTCCCAAATCGATAAATCAGCTTCTTGATGCAATTGGAAATCACCATTGTCAAAATCATCTTGAAACCAAGCCAGAAAACTATTTAGACAAAGAGTATTTAGATAAGCATTCCAGCGGGCGGCTGCATTCGAATATAGTTGTTTGGTTACAAGTTGCCATGTGTGTTCCTGCTCCTGTTCAGGTATTTCTAACCATAGCTGATTTGGGAAAATAGCCATTAGATCATTTGAAGTAAATACCATTGTTGACTATCCTTAATTGTCAATTTCTTAGTTGACTGAATAATTTTCTCTTTTAGGAATCATTCATATTACCGATTTAGAGTCGTAGTAGGGCATTGTTTGTCTGCCAAAGTCCTTAAGTATTTTTACTCGGTAATAGAAGCGAATATTGATTGCTTTTTCTAATACTTCTGTACTACAATAATAGGAATTGCGTAATCTGGGTTTTACGCATCAAAAAATCGTGTTATTTGAAACGTAGGATTCCGCTTTGCTCGACCCAACCTACAAAGATAAATTTTATTACAAATAATCATCCGAATTATATATAATTTGTGCATAACTCGTCCATGTTCGTTTTGAAACAAAATTGTCTGCATGATAGTGCCTACTTATTTATGGGTGCTAAAGGCAGATGATTATGCAGTTTTTTTGTATTTTTGGATTAATTTTATAGTGTTCTGTAAAATGGGGACACTGACATTCGATGCCAATACGGTTCAGTTAAGGCTAAAAAGCTGATTAGTGATATGAAATTTCGGAGCTTCTAGTCGTTTTCCAGTACCTCTGTGTTTTAGCTTTTTAGAACTAAACTTTGATACAGGTTTTTTCACGACCCTAGGATTAGTACGGTGAATTCGTTTGGATAATAACGTATCCAGAATCTCTACGGTTAACCAATCGAAAAAAGGGGGAATTTTTGTGATTGCAAACGTTGAAATTTAGGAATAGCACGACAATGACCCGTAATGTTCCTGTAAAACTTAGACACAAAGGAGGAACAGAGGCACTGGTTGCAGCTTGAAACATCAACACTCTGACTGACCAATGTCCCAACAACCAACCATACACTTCTTGTACAACTTCTCGTGGTTTTTGGGAACGAACATGGGTTTTTCGTCCCAAAAGATGGATTTTCAATTCATCAATGGTATTTTCTACTTCCCATCGTTGATGATATTCTTTGGCTAACAACTGTGCCGGGAATTTTTCAATGTTTAACAAGCTACTAATCAAGCGATATCTGAGTTGTTCAGTAGGGTTTTCAGGATGCTCAATTGTGTATTCAATAACTCTGACGACTAGCGGGTGACAACCTTTTTTTCTTCGCTTTCCACATGGATAAATCCACGATAGATAGGAGCCATCTTCTAAAGGTTTTTCTGCCAGAATTTTAACATTAGCAGGGATTCTACCCACATAATCGCAACCCTTAGAAACTGTTGTATGTACCATTGCATAGGAATGTAAACCCCTATCCCACATTAATAACATCCTGCCCTGTACTGAGCGTAATAATTTAAACGCTCGTACTCGTTCTCCCATACGATATGGACACTATTATTGCATCAAATATTATGTGTGTTCCTGCTTCTACTAAGATGACTAATCTTACTTTTGGGAACGCAGCAACTGTACCAGGACGGCTACCCGGACGACCAAAAACTCTAGCATTTTCTTCGCTGTCTGGGACATCAAAACAGGTGCCATCAATAACTACAATTCGTAGCCCATTTAAAAACGCCCCTAAAGTTTCGGTTGTGGCCATTGGTCTTACCAACTGATGAAATAAATCGCTGATCACTTTTGCTCCTAATCGCTGCCGAGCTTGTGTAATTGCTGATTTACAGGGCACCCGCCAGTATTTACCAACTTTTACCCATGCCTCTGACATCCCATCTATTAAGTTTTTGAGTACATCCCGCATTGAGTCTCTAGACCAAAGACTCATTGCTATTACCAGGCTGACCACTAATTGCGCTGGTAGCGAGCGCTTGCGTTCCTCCTGTTTTTGGGTATTGGCGATTCCTTCGGAGAGCTTCGCTTAACGCCTGTTCGATGGCAAAAGCGGGAATCGCCATCTCGATTGCTTTCAACAGCTCACCACTTTGTATATCAGGAGACACTAACGAAAAATTCTTGAGATGTACCACACTCAATTTCCAATTTTGGAAACAATGCCTAATTTACATGACTTTGAGCCTTAACTGAACCGTAATGAACCTGCTCCTTGTTTACTTCCTTAGGTGACTTTTTCAGATCATACATTACCTGCTGCCCAACGCTCCGCATAGGTCTGACTCGAAAACTAAAATCTTTATTACCTCCACGAGTGATTCAGCAACTGGGGAAGATTGGGCGGCGAAGCGGAGTGCTGGGTGCGGGCTGCGATCATGCGCGATTGCCCACAGCAAATTAGAACTGCCCGTACTCAGCACCGCTCAATCTAGCGTAGCGTTCCCCAGTTGCGTCGCTGCTACCCCCTGAACGCATACAATCAATCTTATCGCCACTCTAAATATCTTGACTAAACGTATGAGATGCTCCACCAAAATTCGTTCTGTAGATAATTCTTTATTTTTTTGTTTTTGCTCTGGAGTTAATTGCTGGTTTTTAGGTTTCTTTTGCGGAGTCTTTATGGCTGGTTCTCCCACATAACCTTTATCCCCATTAAACTTTTGATTCAGGTCAAATTCTGATTGCCGCTCTCGGAACAAATTAATATCACTTTTTGGATCCCGTGCTCCCGCGATCACATCCACAATATCTCTACCATCGGGCAGCACAATCAATTGATTTTTTGGCGTTGCATAATTAAAGGATGAACTGTCCATATTGTGCATCCAACCATATCCGTAATAACGGGCATCGTGGTGGTAAATAGAACTACATCTGTGTCTCTTGCGAACGCAAATTTATAGAATCATATTCAAAACGCGGATACAACGATGAAATTTAACAACAATGTCTAACCATGTATGTAAATGGCATTGGTTTTCGCGCCATTGAGCGACTGACTGAAGTCAATCATAATACCGTAATAAATTGGGTAAAAAAAGTCGCAGAAAAATTACCAGATGCGCCGGAACATTCAGAAATTCCCGAAGTAGCTAAGGTGAATGAACTTGAGACCTTTGTCGGTAAAAAAAAAAATTTGGCTATGGACAGCAGTAAATAATGGTCTTCCAGGTATTTTAGCTTGGATTTTAGGTGACCGTAGTGCCAAAACCTTTGCAAAACTGTGGAAGATTATTAAATGTTGGAAATGTTATTTTTATGTAACAGATGGATATCCAGTTTATCCATGTTTTATCGATGATTGTGACCAGATAATCAAAAAAACATACATGACACTCGTGATGTGAAAAAATACCAGATTAAGACATTATCTGGCACGCCTTCATCGAAAAACTCTTTGCTACTCTAAATCCCAAGAAATGCTTAAGCTATCAATTCGATTGTTACTGCACTACCTCCATTATGGATTTGTACCCCTAGTAGCCTAATTCATCCCGCGACTATGCAACGCCCGATTTTACGACAATCAGGACTCTTTACCAATAGCCGAAGCACTTTGTCAGGCGCAGTGCTGGTTACGCGACTCTACCCAAGCCGAACTCATAGAATGGACTCAAAAGCACTCAAATATCAATGAACAACACAAGCAAACTATTTTGTCGCGTCTCAAAAAATGGTATAGTCGTCACGATGAAAAACCCTTTAGCAAACCAGAGGCTTGGGCTGGTTTTTGTGCGATCGGGCGTTAGTTTATGGTTGCCTTATTCCCAGTCATATCAAGTCCAGATGAACAGTTGTCATTGCGTTAGCGTAGCGTGTCCGAAGGACATACGGAGCGATAGCGGAGTGTAGACGCGTTTGCGCAGCGCCCCCTTAGGGGCTAGCGGCTTCCCGATAGCCGTAAGGCGTGGCGTCAGCCATAGGGTAGCAATCTCAAACACTTGCGATTGCTTCGTTTCACTTCGTTCCACTCGCAATGACATATCGTAAGAACCTGGAAACGAGATTGAACGAGATTTAAAATCCTAATGGAGGTATGATCCTATGGAAACTAATGAACCTAGCATCATCTTTGAGGCATTTTTAGAAGTTGTAGGCAATCAAGGATTTGTCTTTGATGAAAAAAGCAGCGAAGATTTATTGACAATTAAGCAAACCCTGTCAGAATTAGAAAATCAACCACTTTCAGAAGCAGTTGATGCAATTACCGTTTGGTGTACAGAACATCCAGATATTAGAAATGCTGTGTTGTTTGCTGCTAGAGAAATCACTATCAAAAAGCGCAATCCTGCAAACCAAGAAGGAACTTTAATCAATCAGTTCCCAGATTATAAAAAAATTATTGATGAACGGCAAAAAAATCCACAGTTAGAACCTCCTAAAAAATAAGTCCTAAAAAATGAGTCAGAAAGTCTATGCTCCCAATGTTCATGTATTTGCCTTTGTTCTGCAAAAAGCAGAGGAAAAAGATAAACATTGGCTTTGGCAAACCTGTGATCAGATCATCTACAAAATCCTGCGTGCAAATTTCAACTTGATGCAATGGCTGGATTTAGAAAAGGAACCAGATAACCCGACTGTCTCTTTAATCAAAGAGCAGGAACAAACAGAAGTTGCCCCGATTGAAGGCGCGGTGACTTTCGAGAATGCAAAAATATCTATCAACGGGTTTGCCTACCCTCTAAGACTTTATGATAGTTACGGACTGTGGTTAAATCTGCACCGTCCAGAAAAAGAAAATGAGCAAAAAACTGAGGATGTCGATATTCAGCTTCTGCGTCAACTCAACCCAGAGAATTGTTTGCTCTTAAATGGTAATAACAACTTTCTCGGTGAAACTCTCATCTTAACTGCTTGGTTGCCATCAGAAGAAGATTATCCAAATGAGGAAGCTTTGAGGGAACTTGCTGATGAATGTCTCAAAGCTTTTTTTCCTCAAGGCTATACTATACCTCCATTTGCTCGCTCAGCAACTTTATTTGGTAGTCCCATTTTTGAATACGGACTTTTTAGTCAATTAACAAATTACCGTCATATTTTAGTTTGGTTTTTCAACGACACAACAAGCGAGGATCAATTTGATTCTTGTCAGCAAGCTTTATTAGATTTATTTTTCTTTCGTGCCAAAGTCGTAAAAGCTTTTCAACAAAGCCGCGAAGTTTATCAAAACAGTAATAAAGAATATAGCAAAATAGAAGAGGAAATTAAAACATTAGAAAAGTTTGGAGAAACTCAGCAATTAACGCAAGAAGAATTAGAGGAATTAAGCAATAAATTAAAAATACTTCCCAAACTGGGATTAGACTATGCCAATCAACTGCGATATCTAGAAGATTACCAAAATACAATTGCGATAAATTCTCGAAACTATACTGAGAGATTGCAACAAATTAGTGGTATGCTTGAAGATGAAGATATTAGTTTATTAGAAAGATTTAGCCTGGAAAACTGTCCTTATTTTCAGGAACAGATAAAAGCAGACTTGGGATATTTCCATCATGGTTCTAGCTTGCTGGATAAAGCTATAGCTTCTATCCGGGGACGTGTAGAGATAGATAGGGCGAAGAGCGATCGCATTGCAGAGGATAAGAAACAAAAGAGCGATCGCAATCTCCAAATCACTATTCTCGCCGTAGGTAGTGCGATCGGTTCTGCTGGAATTATGGCATCTAGTTACGCCCTCGTCACAAAAGAAGACCCCGTGTTACCTCCCTTTTCCACTCCTATTCCTCATCGCTTCACCTTATCGATTGGTTACAGTCTACTTTTCGGAGTTGTTTTAGGAATGTTGATTTGGGGAGGGGATAAAATTTGGCAGTCTTATAAAAAGGGAACGCTTAACAGGGAATAGGGAACAGGGAATAGGGAATAGGGAATAGGGAAAAGGAAAAAGGGGCATATCATGTTTAATGTTTGCTATCTCCTAACAAGCACATTTTAGAACCGTTATACAGTAAGGCTTTGAGAAAAATCATAAAAATGTGCTTGTTTCATATTTTGCGGGAGCGTTAATCGCGCCCGTTGGGCGCTCAGATCTTGCACCTGCACCTGAGTCAATACAGTTCAGTTAAGGAAATTAATCTGTTGAGGCAGGCAGGGGGGCAGAGGAGCAGAGGAGCAGAGGAGCAGAGGAGCAGAGGCGAAAGAACTAATGGTAATGGACGTTAACTCTTCATCTCCCCTGCTCCCCATCTCCCCATCTCCCCTGCTGTCTCAACGAATAAATGTCTTAACTGAACCGTATTGGCACCTGAGTACGCCTTGAACTGAAGTTCAAGGCTCATAGCCAAAGTCCGTTAAAACGGACTGAAAGATTTACCCAGTCCGTTTTAACGGACTTGAACTTTGAGCCAAGAAATTTATTTCTTGGCGCACGAGAATTCTAGTGCAAAATCTGAGTTATCCTAAATCTGGATACTGGCAAATGATAAAGTTCTTCAGGGCGTGCTGCCGTTTTGACGCAAATGACTGAACAACGTGATGCTGATTTACCATCAACTGATTCTCAACACTCAAGTGAACCGACTGAGGTGACAACAAAGCCGGTTGATGATTCACTAAAAAATCAGATTTCTGGTGTTTGGAATGAGACAACAGCACGCTTGATGAAACGACTACCCGTAGATAAAATAGCACAAACGGTGGTTGGGTGGTTTAGCGTTAGTGAAACTCAGGTTGCAGAGATTTTGGAGACAATTCGAGCAGAATTGCCAACCACTGAAGCCCTTTTTATTGGTAAGCCGCAAGCGGGTAAAAGTTCGATTGTGCGAGGACTGACGGGAGTTTCAGCGGAGATTGTCGGTCAAGGATTTCGTCCACACACACAACACACCGAGCGTTACGCCTACCCTTCGGCTGACTTGCCACTACTTATTTTTACAGATACAGTCGGGCTAGGAGATGTAAACCAGGATACTGAAGTCATTGTTCAGGAATTAGTTGGAGATTTACAACAGGAAAGTCGCCGCGCCAAAATCTTGATTCTGACAGTTAAGATCAATGATTTTGCGACAGATACGTTGCGACAAATTGCCCAGCAACTGCGTCAGAAGTATCCAAATATTCCCTGTCTACTAGCGGTGACTTGCTTGCATGAGGTTTATCCTCCTGGTACAGATGATCATCCGGCATATCCACCAGATTTTGAAGAGGTTAACCGGGCATTCACTGCAATGCAGCAAGCTTTTGGGGAATTATGCGATCAGGCTGTCCTGATTGATTTCACCCTGGAAGAAGACGGTTATAACCCTGTGTTTTATGGCTTAGAGGCGTTGAGAGATGCCTTAGCAGATTTACTACCAGAAGCAGAAGCCGGAACGATTTATCAGTTATTAGATGAAGGCACTGGCAAACAACTTGGTAATCTTTACCGCGATGTTGCACGCCGTTACGTTTTGGTATTTGCCATGATATCAGCTACCATCTCAGCTGTGCCGCTACCCTTTGCAACGATGCCAGCACTCACAGCCTTGCAAGTCTCGATGGTGGGGCTGCTGGGGAAATTGTATGGACAAACGCTGACGCCATCGCAAGCAGGGGGGATTGTGAGTGCGATCGCCAGTGGTTTCTTAGCACGAGCGATCGCACGTGAGTTAATCAAATTCGTACCAGGTTTTGGCAGTGTGATAGCTGCTTCTTGGGCAGCTGCCTATACTTGGTCACTTGGGGAAGCAGCTTGCGTTTATTTTGGTGATTTAATGGGTGGGAAGAAACCTGATCCCAAGAAAATTCAATCTGTGATGCAAGATGCATTCCAGGTTGCAAAAGAACGGTTTAAGGGAATTAAGCGCTGAGACAAAAGCATCTATACCGCCAAAGGACTTCCCTGCCATAAAGTTAGAACAAAATCTTTTCGCTGTCATCCAGCGATGATCGGTTGTAAAAATTTTTCTTTCATCGTAACTCAAAAAAAGCAGCTGGCGAGATGTGAAAAAAGTCTGCCAATTGACGAATATGATTTACTGTTAGATTGCGTTGACCACTCAAAACTTCAGATACTATAGATTCAGTTTTAAAGATAGGAATTAAATCTTTTTGCCGCAAACCTAGTTCAGCTATTAAGGCTTTGAGAAGTTCTACGCCATGAATATCAGGTATAAGTTTATGTTTTTCTTCGTACTCGTAAACGAGAGTACCTAATACCGTTTCACTTTAAGGTTGATACAAATGGGGGGGCAGGGAACAGGGGGCAGGGAGTAGGGGGAAAGAATTAGAAACCAATCATTTGTATCAAGGATTTCGTGAAATGGTATAACACATTGAGATAGTCTTGTTCATCTGGTTAATTCACCTTTATCAATAAGTGAATCAATGACTTTCTGCGTAGCCGTCAATTCTTCTTCTGAAGTGATTGGACGAGGAGGAAAAGTTTTGAGTAACTCGATATAAGCGTTAGTGCTTGGTGTATTAAGGGTCATTTTTCCAGCTTAGCAAATTGCGAAGATTGGTGCGAAGATACTGGTGGGCATCGCCCACCTTCATTACTTAAACAAGGACTGGAGTATTGACACGCTTCTCCAAAGGCATTGCAACCATCTGCATTCCTGGTGGTGTTGCTACGGTAAGACCACGACGCACAGGACGCACGGGACGCCTATTGACCAAGGAGACTTGGAAACGTGATAGAATTGTCGCCAATACGAGTTTCATTTCATACTGGGCAAACGCCAGCCCAATACAACGACGATTTCCACCACCAAAGGGCAAGTATTCATAAGGCGAAAATTGCCTTTCCAAAAAGCGTTCTGGTTTAAACTGCTTTGATTGTGGGTAAGTTTCTTCCCTGTGGTGTGCTAAGTAGATACTGGGGACAATGAGTGTTCCTTCTGGGAGTGTGTAACCTTGAATTTCTATAGGCGATCGCACAACTCGAAAAAAACCATTCATTGCAATCGGATATATCCGCAGGGTTTCTTGGCAGACTGCTGTTAGGTAAGGCAATTTGGTCACAGTAGTTGGATCTGGGTTGTCGCCAAGGGTGTTGAGTTCCCTCAACAACTTGTCGCGCACTTCTGGTAAATAGTCAATCCAATAAAATGCCCAAGTTAATGCTGAAGCAGTCGTTTCATGTCCCGCTACCATCAGAGTCATCAACTCATCGCGTAACTCTTCATCAGTCATCGGTTGACCATCTTCATAACGAGCAGACATCATCAAACTGAGGATATCTTGCCGATTTTGATCAGATTGGGCGCGACGTTCCCGAATCAGCGCATAAATCATTTCATCAATTTGTTGTCGCAGGCGTAGCACTCGACCCCAAGGACTCCACGCGCCTAAATCTTTTTGTAGAAACCAAAAAAAGAAGCCAGCGGACAAGAGGGGGGAACCTATAGAATCCAACAGTAAACTTAACAAGTGTCGAATTTTTTCCAAACGAGGTCCTTCATCTAAGCCAAACACAACCCGCAAAATAACTCGCAAGGCAATTTCTTGCATCGACGCACGGATATTAAACGGCTTACCCATCTTCCACTCGTTGCTCACCTGGTGCGTGATTTCGCGGATAGTTTCGGCGTAAGCCCGCATTCGCTCGCCATGAAAAGGAGGGGTTAAGAGTTGACGTTGGCGTTGGTGGCGATCGCCGTCCAGTAGAATGAGGGAATTAGAACCTAGCAAAAATTGTAAACCTCCGTTTCCCCTTCCAGCGTATAAGTGACTGGAATCCGCATTAAAAATTTGTTGCAGTGCTTGAGGATGACTGAAGTAGACAATAGGAGAATTATTGCGACTCCAAACAGTGAAGTTATCGCCGTATTGTTTCGCAAAATCTTCCACATATTCCAACGGCTGAAAAATTAATTTCATCAGGCGCAGGAAACTCGACATTTTTGGTCCATCAGGCAGATTGTTAGTTGCTCTCATAAAGACTTGTGGCGTTGAGTGCTGATTGCTTCTATTGTGACTCTTAAAAAAAGAGTAATTCTTGGAGTGTAAAACTATTCTCTCTATCAGCCGATTCCCCATTTCTCCTTCAAGAGGTATATTCTGTGTAAGAGTGTCGGAAGCAAACAGTGCCAAAAATCATCGCTATCCTCAACGGTAAGGGAGGCGTCGGTAAAACAACCACCGCTGTCAACCTGGCTGCAACCTTTGCACAACGAAAAAAGGTTCTTTTAATCGACGCAGATATTCAAGGTTCTGCCAGTTGGTGGTTTGGACGCGGGGAAAGTAGCATGGGATTTGATTTATCACAATCAACTGACCCGAAACTTTTAGGTTATTTACGAGGAATAACAGGTTACGATTTAGTAATGGTAGATACGCCTCCGGCGCTGCGCTCTGAAGCATTGGCGGCAGTTGTTGCTGCAGCTGATTATTTGGTTTTGCCCACGCCATGTGCACCAATGGATTTAGCTATCCTGATTGAGACAATCCAACAAGTCGTCACTCCTGCTGGGAAACCCCATCGGGTTTTGCTGACGAAGGTGGATACGCGCTGCTTAGGGGAAGCGCTGGATGCTCAAAACACTCTTAAGGAGATGGGAATTCCTGCTTGTAAAGCTTTTATCCGCGTCTACAAAGCGCACGAACGAGCTGCACTTGAGGGTGTCCCAATAAGCAAATGGCGAGGAAATAACGCACGAGAGGCGGAGTCAGACTACCGTCAAGTAGCCGAAGAAATAAAGCGTGATTGGAGGCAATATGACTAAAAAACGTCTTTCTGATTTATTACAAGAAGAAGCACAAAAATTTTCACCATCAGAAGGTGAAACGACTATTGATGTTGCAGCTGTTTCAGATGATAATTCCTCCACATCTTCCGATAGTGATACGGGGAATGAAGTTGCTTCTGCTCAACTAAAGGAGGAGACACAAGCTGCCGAGACAACAACGTCTAAGCGTACAACCCCAACAAAAGCGGAGTTAGAAGCAACTGTCAAAGAGTTAAAGGAAGCTTTGGAAAAAGCACAAAAAAAAGAAGCTTCTCTGGTTAAACAGTTGAAGAACACTTTAGAAAAAACACAGCAAAAAGAAACTTCTGTTGTTAATGAACTCAAAGAAACTATGGACAAGGCACAGAAGAAAGAAGCTTCTGTTGTCAAAGAACTAAAAGAAACTATAGAAAAAGCACAGCAAAAAGAAGCCTCTCTTCAGCAGCAAATAACTGATTTAGAATTAGATGTATCTAAGCACAAAATACTAGCAGCAAGCCTGAAAACAGAACTTGATGATGCAAAAAAAGCTGCGATACAACTCGCAGAAGCTAATTCACAACTGACAGAAACAATCAATACATTACAACAAAAAAAGCAAAATGCTCTAGCACCAAAAACTTACAAAAAATCATATCCTTTAGCACAAAGATTACCAGAAGGACGACCTATAACCAAGGATAACGATTCTGATGATAAATCTTCTCCGATGTGGTTACTTGATTAAAGTCACTCAATCGGTACAGTTAACATCAATTATTACAAATCATCTATGGCACTGCTTAGCTTATTTGTCAGTTCAGCAGTGCCATTTTCTATGCAATGCGTGCTCCTTGAGCGATCGTTAATAATTGATTGTCGAGCGATCGCCACCGATTGAAGAAGAATTCAGGAGTAATATCGTGTCCGGTTAAAGACTTATCATTAAGGCTCTTCGGGAGCAGGGAGAGAAAGAGTTTTCAGGTTTTAGCCTCACCACCGCACTGGCTCACTTCTGACTCCTGATTTCTGAATTCTGCTGTAGCAATCCTAGATGATTTGTGAAAAAAGTTTTGATTGAATTAACCGCAGAGAGCGAATTTGCGGTGTGGATGTTCCTCCCGCAAAGTTCGCGGTGGGCGCAGAGGAGGAAAACAGAGAGTTGAGCGCTAAGGCGCACGCTCCGCGAACACGAATAATTTAGGACTGCTATAGAGTGTTAATTTTACTTAAAAGGGGTCTATGCATTATAAAACTTGTTTTAATTTATCAGCCCTTAAACCAACTCTTGCAACCGGTCATCCCGGAATTCTAAAATATGCTGAGCAGTGATTTGCGGCTGTTCTAAATGAGGAACATGACCGCAATCTTTAATCCAAATGAGTTTACTATTTGGAATCGCCAATTTAAACCTGTTGGCATCCTTGATACCTAAAATCCTGTCAGAATCACCCCATAAAATCAGCGTTGGTTGCACAATTTCTGCTAATTTCTTAAATCTAAAAGCACTGTAACCACCACTTTTGGTAAAAGCAATCAAAGCTTTCTGCCAGTCGGGGCATTCTAGGTGTAGTGCTGTACATAATTGAGCATCAAGTGACGCTAACTCCCTGTTTTTATAAGCTGCGCGGGAGATACTTGCCCGAACTTTCGGATTACGTAAAAATTGAGTTGCCCAATTATCTAACGGTGGAAACATTAATTTACTTAATGGTGAACCATCTGCTAAACCAGCACTATCAATTAATACCAGCTTTTGCACGACTTCTGGGTAAGTGAGGGTGAAATCAATTGCTGCTGCACCTCCCATCGAAGCGCCCACTAAAATCACAGGTTTGTTAATCAGGGTTTTCCAGAAATAATAGAGATGGGTTTTAATGCTGGCGGGGCTAAACTTAACTCCAAGTGGTCTATCTGTGAACCCAAAACCCAATAAATCCACTGTCCATGTCTGGTTTTGTAAGGCAAGTTGAGGGATCAGGCGGCGAAACTCGAACACAGAACCATCAAAACCGTGAATCAAGACTAAAGGTGTACCCCCATTTCCTTGACGTACATAGGTGGTGGTAATTGGTTGTGTACTCAAGGGAGTCGTCAGAGCAATTTGTTCAATACTTTGAGCAAGAGCAATTGAGGAAGGTTCTGTGAGTTCGCCAACTGTAGTTGGTAAGAAACTTGGAAACATAGGATTTTGTTTAGCTGAAGCATTACATCTTTAAACCAATGCCATTTTTAGCAAACTCTTCTACTGTTTTGTCTGAAAATTCATGAGTCGCCATAGCTTGTAACATTGACAAAGGTAAAGTCAGATGATGAGCACCAGCTTGTAGCGATGCTGCGGCTTCTTCTGGTGATTTAATACTAGCTGCTAAGATTTCAGTGTTGCTGCCACTTAGCACACTAGCCATATCTCGTACTAAGGCAATTCCATCGCCTAATAAACGCGTAGCACGATTAACATAGGCGATCGCCATTTTAGCACCCGCCTCCCGTGCCACTGCTGCCTGTGCTGCACTGTAAATAGCTGTCACTGAACAAGTGATTTCTGGCGAGAGACTCGCCACGGCTGCAAATCCGACTGGTGTTGCTGGGATTTTCAAAATCGTTTGTTTACCAATAATCTCAAAAGCTTTCCTCCCTTCCGCTAGCATCCCCTCAAAATCAGACGACATCAGCTGGTAAAATACTGGTCCACAAGTCAACTGCGTCAATTTTTTCAGTGTAGTTTCGGGTGGATTATCACTTTTTGCTAAAAGCGTTGGATTTGTCGTGATGCCTTTTACCCAACCCATTCTACTGGCAATTTCCGCTTCAGATATAATTGCTGAGTCCAGATAGATTGCCATGATTGTCTCGCTTTTTGAGGTGTTGCAACAACAGCTATAATCTCACATTCCGAACCTTGAGTGGTAGCAGTTTTCCTAAAGGCAATTAGGGTTGCGGCATAACAACAACTGTGAAGCAGACAGACCTTTGCTAGTATCAGAGTAGAAATCTTAGTACGGCTTTTATGGCACTGTCAATCATAGCTGAGTCTGCGCCATTAGAAACTAACGCTGATGGTATAGTTCGGGTAGGCAAAACTCGTGTAACACTGGATACGGTCGTTGCTGTTTTCAAACAAGGAGCAACAGCAGAAGAAATTGTTTACCGTTATCCATCGCTGAACCTGGCTGATGTATACGCCACAATTGCCTTTTACCTCAATCATCAGCAAGAAGTTGAGATATACCTACAGCAGCGACAGCAGCAAACGCAAGAGGTTCGCAGGATGAACCAGCAAAGGTTTGATCCGCAAGGGTTACGTGATAGATTGCTTGCTCGTAAGGCTGAGCAGGAAGCATGTTGAGGGTGCTTGCCGATGAAAACTTCGACAATACTATCGTTAGAGGCTTACTGCGACGTAACCTGAATATTGATATTGTGCGAGTCCAAGATATTGGTTTATCGGGCCAGGATGACCCAATCATATTGGCATGGGCAGCCCAAGAAAACCGAGTGTTGCTCACCCACGATGTCGCTACGATTACACGTTATGCTTATGAACGACTCACACAGGGGTAGCCAATGCCAGGAGTTATTGAGGTTAGTGTAGATGCGCCAATTGGACAAGTGATAGAGGATATTCTCATCATCGTGGAGTGTAGTCTGGACGGAGAATTGGAAGGACAGGTTCAGTATCTTCCTCTGTAATTTGAATTTTGAATTTTTAACCTCATCGCCGTTTCATAAGAATATCCCAAGTTGCTCCACCAGCCACACCGTCAGCTTCTACACCATTACGCTTTTGTAAAGCGATGACTGCAGCTTCGGTTGATTGGCCAAAATCGCCATCAACTTCGTTCTCATTCAACAAACCGAGTCTTTGCAGTCGTCTTTGCAACTTCACAACCTCAGGACCACGCATTCCTATACGTAAAATGGGTAATCCTTCGGAGGTATATTGAATTGAAGCAACTTGTTGAGTACGAGTGGTTGAGCGAGAACCAGAGGATTGATCAGAACGAGTTGAAGCAGAGCGATCGCTTTGCTGATTACGAATGCTTTGCTCAGAACGAGTCGAGCCAGAGCGAGTAGATGTTGATTGTCGTACGTTTGTTGTCTGTGAACCTCCGGTGGTATTGCGCGTCACAGAGCGTGGCTCTGTTTTGGAATTATCTTCTCTGGTTCTGGTGGTTCCAGTTGTATTGCGCGTCACAGAGCGTGGCTCTGTTTTAGAATTATCTTCTCTGGTTCTGGTGGTTCCAGTTGTATTGCGTCCTGCGGGTGTTGGCTCTGGTTTAGAGCTCGCAGCAGATGGTGTGTTAGTCGTTGTGGGTGTTGGAGCAACTGAATTAGAACTAGGAACAACAACTTGATTGGTGTTAGAAGTCCCAGACGCAAGAGGAGATCTGCTTGTAGAAGAATTAGGTGATGGTCCAGATGATGCAACTGTCGTTTCACCAGGAAAAAGTCGTTGCCAAGTTGTTGTATCAACAATGCCATCTGCTTTCAAGCCAGCAGCTTCCTGAAAGCGGGAAACAGCGACGACGGTACTTTCGTTATATTCCCCATCTACTGTGCCTGTGTAGAAGCCTAAAAGTTTTAAAGCTGCTTGAAGTTCCGTGACACGTTCTCCTTTGCTACCAATTTGGAGAGTAGGACGGTTGATGCCTTCAGAGGAAGTTGTCTGTGCTATTTGTTCTGGTTGAGATGCAATCGAGACTGTAGAGAAACCAAAAAGCAGAGATACTCCGCAGGATAGCAGTATCTTAACATTTAGTAAGGCTTGAGACCTCTGCTCTGTTTTCATTCCACTTGAATTTACGGTTGGCTTGAAAAACGGTGAGTCATTTAACGGATTTGTTTTTATACTGCTTTTCATGGAAATCCCCCTGGCTCATCTCATGCTAATTATCGGTGTATAATGCAAATATAGAGTAGCAGTATTTTAAATTCCTCTTAGGAATTTAAATCTAAAATTGCACTATGAACCGCTCGTTCTTGACCCACTAGTGACACATAAGGTTCCCGTAAATATCGATCAGCAGCAGCTATGACATCTGTAGCACGTAAAGAGGCGATCGCCTCCTGAAAATTTGTATCAAAATCAATTCCCAGTCCCAAAATTTCATACCAGCCATACATCTGAGCAATTTGGGCATTGGTTTGTTTGCCCAAAGCGTATTGTCCTAGTATCTTGTTTTTTGCTGCTTGGAGTGCGTCTTCGCCTAATTCCGTGGTGAACAGTAAATCAACTTCCTGACGCAAACTAGAAAGAGCAACTTGGGTATTTTCTGGTGCTGTACCCATGTAAACAACAAATGATGCTCTTGAGAGTCGTGTTGGGTAAAAAGCTGATACCTCGTAAGCCAAGCCACGCTTTTCGCGCAGTTCCACAAACAAGCGACTGGAAAGACCATTTCCCAAGTAAGTAGATAGTAACTTCAATGCTGCGTAATCACTTGAGCGCACCGATGATCCCAAATAACCTAGCATAACGATAGATTGCTGGGTTTGTTGAGGTGTAATCTTGATTTGAGGTTCAACGTTGAGTTCTGGTAAATTTAGTTTTGGCAATGGCTGAGTGGGGGATGCTTGCCAATCATCAAAAACTTCTTGCACAAGAGCGATCGCATTTTCTGGTGTGATGCGTCCAGCAATACTAATAACGATATTCTCAGGACGGAAATGTCTCTGATGATACTCCACTAAGTCTTTGCGAGTTAAGCGACTCATAGTGGCTTCATTGCCTAATCCCGAGCTTGCATAAGGATGGTTTTGATACATAACATCCCGGAGTTGATCAAAGGCAATGGTAAACGGCTGTTCTTGTTGTGAGCGAATATCTTGTAGGGCAACACGCCGTTCTAATTCTACCTCTGCTTGTGGAAATGTTGGCGATCGCAAAATTCGTCCCGCCAACCTAAACATTTGTGCAAAATCTGAGGTGACTGTCTTCAACGAAAGCAAAAAATAATCAGATGCAGTGTCTGCACCCAAACTTGCTCCCAGCGACTCCACTTGTTCGGCAATTTCCAAACTCGAAAGTCCATTACAACCTTTTGTAAGCACCGTTGATAGCAAATATGCTAATCCAGCTTGCTCCTGGTTCTCATAACAGCTACCAGCGCGGACAAAAATTCGTGCTGCAATAATATCTGCAGCCGGATTTTCTACCACCAAGACTACAATGCCATTGTTCAATACTGTGCGATGGATATGGGATTTTTGCTGCGATGTTGTCATTAGTCCTTAGTTATTAATCATAAGTTATTAGTTCTTTATGCTAATGACCAAGCCCGCAATGGAAGTAGGTGTAAGGGGATAGGGGAGGACAGTGCTGGGGGTAGTCTCCGAGGTTTTGGGGGTTTCCAACGCCAGATACCTCTGTCGGGAAACAAGGACTATGTCCTGCGGACACGCTACGCTATCAGTACTGGCTCCCCATGAGGAACTGCCGAAAGGGTTTCCCGACTTGAGGCACCTGTCCGTTGAGCCAGTACTGTTCAAAGCAGCGTGCCACTTTGTGCCATAGGAGGGTTTCCCTCCTATGTCCTGCGGACACGCTACGCTATGAGTACTGGTTCCCCTACACCCCCTTTTGCTGACTAGTCACTAACAGGGTTTAAGTACTGTAACCACGTAATGATTGGGTGAGACATACTCTTGTGCTAGTTTTTGCAGTTGTTTGGCATCAAAGAATTGAATTTGCGACGGATAAGCCACTGCTAATTCAGCTTGAGCAATCGTGTTGTAGTATCCATAAAGTCCTGCAAGCTGATTTGGTGTTTCGGTAGAAAATGCAAAGTCATTACACAGGAGTCTTTGAGCGCGCTTTATTTCTTGTTCCCTGATTCCGTTGTCAATTAAATCTTGCAAATGTAGACGAATTAAGGATTCGACACGTTCCACATCTTTTAATTCTAACCAAGCTGTGATTGTAAATAAACTGGAGTCTTGTTGTAAGGAAAAATGACTACATATACCCTGTACCAATTGTTGCTCTTCTCGCAAATCACGCACTAGACGAGAGGTGCGTCCTTGCGCCAATAAGACAGAAAGTAAATCCAATCCACAACAAGTATCTAGCTGTTCGACTCCAGGTCCAATCCAAGCCATTAGCAACCGCGCCACTTCTAGGCGAGGTAAAGAAAGTTCCTGACGACGAATTCCAGGTATAACCGGCTTCGCCACCTCCTTTTTTTGAGGAAAGTCACAGCAATGTTCGGCAGAATTAACAAATGTCTGGTTCGCTAATTTTAAAGCAGATTCTGCAGCTATTGAGCCAACAATCACCGCTGTCATATTTTCTGGTTGGTAGTGATCACGGTGAAAAGAGCGCATAATCTCTGGTGATTGCTTCATCAATTCTTCCTCACTACCTAATATGGAACGTCCGTAAGGATGATGTTGATAAACACTTGAGAGCAGAGCGTGAAATCCGATCCAATCTGGATCATCATGTGCTTGACGAATCTCCTCTAAGACAACATCTCGTTCACGGGTAAATTCATCCTCTGGTATTGCTGCATTTAGTAGTAACTCTCCCATGTAAGGCAAAGTCTCTTCTAAATGTAGGGAAGCTGTGGTGAGAGAATAATGAGCGTAGTCGTAGCTTGTTGCCGCATTGGTTAGCCCACCCTGATTTTCAATCTTTTGATCAAATACCCCTGGCGGTACCCTTGCAGTACCTTTAAAAATCATGTGTTCCAGAAAGTGAGCCATACCAAACCACGGTTCTGGCTCAAAGTTAGCACCTGCACGTACCCAAATATCTGCCACAACAACAGGGGTTGTGGCAATTTCTTGATGAATTAAGGTTAAACCATTGTCTAGTTTGAAAACAGACGCTGGAAACACGGTCTTTATCAGTTTATTTAACAATTCTTTACAGTTATAACCACAATATAGCCTAGTTCTGCGATTCTAACTCTTATTGGCACCCTTATATTGGATCGTTTTACACAGATTTTTTTACTATATAAGCTTTTTACTAACGCTCTTAACCGCTATCAACAGCCTTAAAAAACACCTTCCTTTTCTTTCCTGTTAAGCGTTATGCGTGTTTCTAGAGAGAGCTTTTTTTAGAAATTATGACGCTTAGAATCGGAGTATTTGTGTATAGATCTGCACAAACATATATGAAGTTTGTTTATAAATTATCTTTCGATTTTTTAAGTTTTCATGAATTGCTAATTCTATTCAAAAATCAAAGCTCCCATGTCTTAACTGAGCAAGGGAGCTAGATGTTTTGGTACACCGCGACGCCGTTTTACCTAAGTTTATGACCTGGATAAACCAGGTGGGAACGGATGCTGCTCGTTTAAAGTTTCCGGGTACTTTGCCCGGTATACTGCCACGAGAGTTATTAAGCTCCCTTATTCTTAAGGCATAGATCAAAAAACTTTATGGCAGTCACCAACGTAGCAGTGCAACAAAACCATTATAGCTTTCAAAAAGATTTTGTGTTTTTTTCGTTGAAATTTTCTAGCAGGGTTGATGAGGATACCAGATAGATTCTATATTTCGGGCGATACGCAAAGCGTCAAGCCTCTGGCTTATCGCCTGAGCCTGATCCCGACTTTGAATATCTAGCAAAACCGTGACGTGTCCCAGTTTGCGCCCAGGACGAGATTCGGTTTTTCCATACCAGTGGACGTGCGCTTGGGGAATCTGCTCTATTTGCTGGCGCTTGGTTATATAGTCACTTTCAGAAATTTCATACCCCAAAAGGTTAACCATCACAGCACCAGGGCAAATCATGGTTGTGTTACCCAACTGCATACCACAAACTGCCCGTAGATGCTGCTCAAATTGAGAAGTTTCGCAAGCATCAATGGAGAAATGTCCTGAATTGTGGGTGCGGGGTGCGACTTCATTAACCAGCACCTTGCCATCAGGCGTCAGAAATAACTCTATACCAAAAACTCCCACTGCATCTAGACTATTGAGTAAAGTACGGGCAATCTTGTCTATTTCAACAGCCACCTGTGATGAAACACAAGCGGGTGCGATCGCTCGCCGACACACCTGTTCTTCCTGCTGAGTCTCTACGACTGGGAAAGTACAAACCTCACCAATCACAGAACGCGCCGCAATCACGGCTAATTCCCGTTCAAACGGAATAAATTCTTCTAATAAAAAACTAGATTGACTGACGACACATTCTGTGCTGTCTAATTCTAGTTTTTGCTTTAAACCTTCTATTTCCTTTATGATAAAAGTCCCTTGACCATCATAACCGTGGCGGCGAGCTTTCAAAACTGCAGGAAAACCTATTTGTTGCGCGAAGATAATTTCAGCAGTTGTGTTCCAATCTTGTTCTATAGCGACAAACCGAGGAACAGGTAAACCCAAGTCCCGTAAATAGCAGCGTTGGTGATATTTATCTAAAAGGGGAGTCAAAGCTTCCAGTCTAGGACGAAAACAAACGCCTTGTTCAGCCAACTTTGATAAAGCTTCAATATCAACAAACTCGTTCTCAAAGGTGATGACATCGCTTCTATTGGCTAATTCCGCCGTGGCGTTAGCGTCATCAATTGCAGCGAAAACGTTATCCTTTGCTGATATGGGTACAGCCGGATCGTTGGGGCTAGGAGTTTGCACAACCAATTCAACTCCTAACTTCTTTGCAGCATCCGCCATCATCCACGCTAATTGTCCGCCACCAATAACACCAACACGCTTTATCGACATCTATCAAGAATTCCTAGCTCCACGGTTTAGTTTAGCAATACTAGCACTCAAAGACTACTCGGGTTTCTCTATTAATAAATCGTGTTTCAGCAAAGCGTTTACTGCTTTATTGATAAAATCAAAACTCATACCTGCTCTATCTGCGATATCCAGTAAGGTGTGATCGCCGTCAGACAAATTCAGAACCCACAACATTGCTAGTTCTGTTATTTTTGTATCCGTCTGTCCACCAATTGCACCATATAAACCCCTTTTCCCCAACTGCGGTTCACATTTTGGATTTTGGTTTAAGTATTTTTTGTTGTTTTCTAGAATATGTAGAGTTGACAAGCACTTGGAGAATGAATCGGCGAGGAACTGAGGTTGTACGAAATCCAAATTGTCTGCTGATGTATGATATTCAGGATAACAGCTGTGCGGCGTTCTCATGAAACAACCAACAGGTAAGTTAAATGCTGGTGAACAAAACTGCCGTTCGTCATAGCCATAAGGAAAGAAATCTATGATGTCATGATCTTGACGAGAATGTTTGAGAACATGAGTCACAGCTTTATCAATTTCAGCATCACCTCGACGACTTTTTTTATAAGTAGACTTACCGGAATCTCCTACACAAGTTAAAACTAAACCGTGTTTAATATTGTGAACCTGACTTTCATTTAAAGAAAGCCAAGTAATGGAACCGATAGTTCCTGGAATAAAGAGAAATCGATAAGAGTATGAAAGGTTTATTTGACTGAGATATTTTGCCAGAAAAGTGGAGAGTGCAATCCCAGACAGATTATCATTACAAAGTGATGGATGACAAGCATGGCATGATATCAGCACTTCGTCTGGTTTGTCTCCTTTGAGGTAATACTCGCCATATGTCAGATAACCATTCTCTAGGGAAGAATCAATGCACACCTCATACTCTTCATCTTCTAATTCCAAGAGTTGATTGTGACTTAGACAAAAGCCCCAGCTTTCTTTATAATAGGAAGTCCGATAAGGAATCCAATCAGGGTGTTCGGGTAGGGTAAATAGATGTTTCTTTAGTCCCTCTAAAAGTATCTTTTGGTGAATAGGCACGCTATAGTTAACAACATGCAAGTTTGATTTATTAAAGTCTAGAATTTTTTCTCCTTTTGAGTTTTTAATATAGGCATCTTTAATATTCCACTCTCTGGGAACTGTCCAATCAAAGACTTGAGTACCAGTAGGTACTTCATGCTTAGTTAATTCAATATGTTTTGAAATCCAATGTAGCGTTTCTCGAAAACCATTGCCAGTTATACTACGGCAAATAGGATATAATTCGGAGATAAACTGGTACATTTTGTGGCTAACTTCATTTGGGTTAACCTTCTGCTTAAGATCAGTTATATTCATGTTTTTCACCTTTTATAAAAATTATTAGTTGCCAAATTTCATTCAGCTTGTTTGCATGTACGGTTAACATTTCCCATCAAAAAATGATAATTAATATTACATTAAACACTATTGTTATTTCGCTTGTTATTTCGCTTTTGGTACTGGGGAGGTAGAACTTCCCAACACTCGTTACCAGGCAGGCTGAGCCTGATAACGAGAATACAGAGGTTCAGCCTCTTGTTGAGAGTTGCACAAGCTCTCAGTAATATAACAGTAAGAGTAGAGTAGGCGAGCTAAAAAACGACTTTACGACAATAAAAACCTTCAGCATACTTACTAGGTGCATTAGATTCCATTCCTCGCACTCTGAGAATAGATAAAAATGTTTCTTTTGTAAACCATTCTTTGCTATTTTGTGATGGAAAACTGTCAAGAATATACTTGATTTTGTTTTGGTAATTTTCTGGATTTAAATGAACAAAGAAATTAGGATTTCCTAAATCACCATCGTATTTAGGTATTTCATATTCTAGAATAAGATGATTTCTAAATGTGTTCCAAGTAAAATCAGAAATTAAGCGATGATCTTGATGCAAATCATGGCGGTAATGAGTAAAAATGATATCTGGGTTATAATCTCGCTTTAATTGCTCGAAAAAGTGTTTCACTTCACTTCCCAAGAACGGCAAAAAACCATCTTGAAATTGTTGTATTAATATTTTTTTATTTTGTACTTTTTCTAAGAACTTATTTGCACTGTTATAAGCTTCCTTTTCTCTTTGTACATTGGAACTAAAAACAACCCAAGAAAATATAACATTTGGGTACTTTTCTATCAATCTTAATATTGTGCCTCCACAACCAATTTCTATATCATCGCAATGTGCACCTAAACACAAGACTTTATAATTTAGATCACTTTTTTTGTCAAAATCAAATTTCAGCATATTGCGAATTATGAAATGCTAGGGAATACTTCGGCTTAGAGACTTACTAAAAACAGTAATGACAGTAGATATCTCTTGAGGATATCTACTGTCATTACATTAATATTTACTTTTAAGCTAAACTCAGTGGCAGAGAATGATTTGCAACATGGTGAATCGGGGTATATTCTAAAGATTTTCCCTTTCTTTCAAGATGCTTCCAAACTGCCCAAGGAGCCTTGCCTTGACAATACATATCGTCTAACTGCTGTTGCTCTTTGAAAGTATCCATACAAGCCCAAAAACCGTTGTATTTATAAGCCACTAGCTGTTGTAATTTCATTAATCTTTGAAATGGTTCTAGAACCAATTCTTCTCCAGGCTCCATATATTTAAAAATATCTTTATGAAATACAAAGAAGCCTCCATTTATCCGAATACCAGCATGTTTTACATCTTGGATATCCGTGACTAAACCATTTTCTTGCATTGAAACCAAATGGAAACTTTGAGATGGTTTTACACAGATAAAACTAGCTATTTTCTCATGCCTATAAAAGTCTTCAATAATGTCAGGTAGATGTAAATCTGTTAAACCATCACTATAATTCGCTAAAAAGACCTCTTCTCCTTCTAAATATTCTTCAATTGCTTGCAATCTTTGACCAATATTTGAATTCAATCCTGTATCAACAAAAGTAATATTCCAATCCTCAATATCACTATTGACGAGTTTTATTTTTTTACCTCCCTGCTGCAAAGTAAAATCATTGGAAGCACACTCATCATAATTGAGAAAATAATTCTTAATAACGTCTGCTTTATAACCAAGACACAAAATAAAATCCTTGTGTCCGTAGTGGGCATAGTATTTCATAACATGCCACAATATTGGTCGGTAGCCAATATGAACCATAGGCTTAGGAATATTGGTGGAATATTCTCTTAGTCTTGTTCCTAAACCACCACAGAATAAAACGACTTTCATGGTATTTTCCTTTTTATTATTGTTCTTTTTAACTAAACTAAACTCTAATAGATAGTTGGTTCAAGGGTAGACACTGACTTCAGGAATGGGTACAACAAACTGACAACCCCAATCACGTACATATGACATCTGCGACATGATCTCGTTTTTTAAATTCCAAGGTAAAATCAGCAGATAATCTGGTTTTGTCTCTTGGATTTTGTCTGGATGAAAGATGGGTATATGAGTTCCTGGTAAGAATTTGCCTTGTTTGTATGGGTTACGATCTACAGTGTAATCGATGAAATCTTCTCTGATTCCACAATAGTTCAAAAGGGTATTACCTTTACCAGGAGCACCATAACCAGCAATTGATTTGCCTTTTCGTTTTGCCGAAATTAAAAATTCCAAAAGTTTGAACTTGGTTTCCTTAACTTTCTTGGCGAATGAAAAATAGTGTTCTATGTTGTTAAACCCAGCCGTCTCTTCTTTAGCTCTGAGTTCTATCACCTGCGGACTAATAGATTTAGAATTATCTTCTGCATGACAAGCATAAATTCTCAGAGAACCACCGTGAGTTGACAGTTCTTCTACATCAAAGATGGCTAAACCGTGCTCTGCAAAAATCTTTTCAACTGTCAGCAACGACAAGTAACAGAAATGTTCGTGATAAATGGTATCAAACTGGTTTTCCTCCATTAGTCGCATTAAGTGAGGAAACTCCATAGTTATAACACCTTTCGGTTTGAGTAAAATTTTAGCACCTGCGACAAAATCGTTTATATCAGGTACGTGAGCCAGTACATTGTTAGCCGCTAATAAATCGGCTTGCTTACCAATAGCAGCCAATTCATTTGCTGTGTTTTTTCCAAAAAACTTTACAACTGTGGAAATGCCTTTTGTTTTTGCTACCTCAGCGACATTAGCCGCTGGTTCTATACCTAGAACCGGTATTCCTCTTGATACAAAGTATTGCAACAAGTAACCATCGTTACTAGCTATTTCTACCACTTGACTTGAAGTGTTCAACCCAAAGCGAGCTATGACTTTTTCAGTATAATTCTTGGCGTGTTGTAGCCAGGAGTCAGAGTAAGACGAAAAGTAAGCATACTCGCTGAAGATATCCTGCGGACTGACATATTCCTGAAGTTGAACCAAAAAACAGCGATCGCATACATACACGTGCAGCGGATAGAAACGCTCCATTTGGTTTAGCTGTTCAGGTGTCACATAGCTTTCACAAAGCGGTGACATTCCCAAATCAACAAAGGTATGCTTCAATGTTGACCCACAGGCTCGACAGTAACAATGATTCACGATTGTACTCTTCTGTACGTAGGGCTTTAAAGTTGTTTTACTCATTGATTTCAAATCCTATAGGTAAACCCAGGTTATGTAAACTACCTTTGCTGACTGACTAGAAAACTTTACCTCGTAACGAATTACTCTCGCACGAAAACTGCTTGCAATATTGCTTTAATTGTGCTGATGCGGTAATACCGCAATTGTTCTATGTAATAACAGTGTGTACCTTGTCTGTTTGCGATCGCGTCCTGGAAAATGTATGACTTAACGTATGAGTTCGACAAACTACACACTATTTACGCAACTTTACTAAATGCATACTGTATTCAAATTTATAGGTCACTTAAATATTAACAGGTTATCAGTCATCAATTATCAATTTGATAACCTGTTTTTTATAACGATTGACTGTTTTTATCTCTTGACTCCAACGAGATTGTGTGTATTTGCTTAGTAAGAAAATCGCTATATTTCCTTTGAATGAGGTCAAAGTAGCTGACTTTTCTTTAAACATTATTTTTGCATTAGAGAATAAAATAATGTTGACTTATCCTACTTTTTGCCCTTAGAATTTGAAAAAAAAGCAAGCACTTTTTGCAATATTTTCTTGATTATATTGATAAATTGCTTTCCAATACTTAGGCTTTTCTGCCTTTTCTTAGTTTTTGATTAGTTAAAAATATAAAAATATTTGAATTTTAGGTTTTTGCTCAAGAATTTAACATATCTTCAACTTTGCCAGAGATTTTTGACAGGGATTTGATATAAATTGTTGATTGTACGGAAACCCACTTATTAGAGGCATTTGCTGTTTTTTTGATTTTTCTGTCCACATTGCGTAAGTTGATTGAGACAATTTAATGTATAAATAACAGATAAAAAGCCAGAAGTATTCTGGCACGCAAGCAGAGGAAACCCAGAAATATCGGGTTTTCTTAAGACAGTGTTTTGTTTCTAAGCCCTATGAGCACGCTAAAGGCAGACGTGTTCGTCCATCTCGAAACAAATCTTTTTCCTTTTGCATAAAATATTCGCATGCGTCCTTTTTGGTCGCAAAGCAAAAGTTTTGTAGAGAAACATCATAAAACATAAATACCCTTTGCCCTTTGAGTTCTGACGAACGATGAAATCCCTCATTTATAAAGTCAATCTTAAATCCCTAGATATGTTTTGTAGGTTGGGGAGAACAGCGCTCTATATCCGGTTTTCCCGACAGAGGCGACGGGCGTTCCCGGAGGGCTATCGGGGAAGACTTCCGCAGATCGCTGCGATAGCCCAATGGCGTGCTGCAGGCATAGATCACCAGTTCCTTATGGCGGGAAACCCGCCTCATGCGGACTGGACTCACCAGATGCTTCAACGGTATCGATAGTTTCTTATATAGGGAAAACCCTCGCACAGGTTCCCCAAGTGAGATGTTGATGTTTTCTTTAGAAATCAGTTATGAAATTTTCCAAGTCGATCAAACTTAATTCCAAGAATTAAACTTTTTTCAACACGTAAAGTGTGAAGAGTTCTTGATGTTAATGGTACGTGGAGGTTCGATTTTCAGTTTATGGCCAGGCGTTCACTAAAAGCATCTATCTTAGGGATTCAAAAAGCCAAAAAGGCATTTCAAGTTAGGGAATGGACGCAAGAATATTTAGCAAGTGAAGTTGGGCTGGAAACTCGGCAGCCAATTTGGAAGTTTTTTACAGGTAAGCCGATTGAGCGTCAAAACTTCATGGAAATTTGCTTTCAACTTGGTTTGGATTGGCAAGAAATTGCTGAACTACCAACTCAAAACCTAGCAACGGAAAACAAACAAACCTTGAACGACTGCTGGGATATCAATACCTTAGTGCAAGTCGTGCGATCGCGCCGGAGCGATAAAATTCAAGCTCAATGCGCTACTATGCGGTTGTTAGATATTGCTCAACCAATTGAGCTAAAAGACATTTATGTCAACGTTTCTATTCTCAATAGCATAACAAGCCAAAGATGGTTAGATATCTTTGAATTGCAAGACTTTGTTCAAGAATTTGACCGCTTTGGTTTAGGTGAAGTCTCTCAAGAACGGGTTAGCGCGATGCTCTCAGTTGCAACCTATCCCAAACTGATGATACTAGGTAAACCAGGATCTGGGAAAACTACCTTTTTGCAATATATCGCCCAACAATGTAATCAAGGCAAGTTTCTATCAGATAAAGTTCCGATTTTTATCAGGCTGAAGAACTTTGCTGAGGATGCAAGAGAAACAGGCGACTTTAGTTTATTGAACTATATCACTCAAGAGCTTGCCTACTTCGACATTTGCGACCAGCAAATCCAAACATTACTCGCTCAAGGTAGACTGTTGATTCTACTGGATGGCTTGGATGAAGTTCGAGAAGATGATAGCGCCGAAATCATCAAAAAAATTCGCAAGTTGTCTGAGGAGTATTACAAAAATCAGTTTATTATCACCTGTCGAATTGCTGCCCACCAATACCGATTTGAGGGATTCACCGAAGTTGAGATTGCTGATTTTGATTTATCCCAAATCGAAACCTTTGTCCAAAAATGGTTTGTTAACATTGGTCGGCATACCAGAGAAGATGGACTCGCCAAAGCTCGTCAGTTCATGCAAAAGTTGGAGTTATCGGAAAATCAGCAAATTCGAGAACTAGCGGTGACGCCGCTTTTGCTCAATCTGGCTTGTTGTGTGTTTCAAACTCGATTAGACTTTCCCACAAGACGAGTCGAACTTTACAGACAAGGATTTCACATTTTGCTCAACCGCTGGGATGAAGCAAGAAACATTAAACGCGAAAGAACTTGTAGTCATTTGTCTTTAGCCCATAAGCTCAAACTGCTCAGTGGGATTGCTGCTACCACCTTTAAGCAAGAACGTTACTTTTTTACAAAAACCAATGTCCAGCAATATATCGCGGATTATCTGCGTAATTTACCCACTGACGAAGTTAAGTCGGAAGTACTGCAACTTAGTACTCAAGCAGTACTGAAATCATTTGAGGCACATGGACTACTGGTGGAGCGGGCGCAGGGAGTTTACTCATTCTCGCATCTAACTTTTCAAGAGTATTTAACAGCGAGAAGTATTGTTACTCATTCTGAACCAGAGATAGTAGAAGAGAAATTGCTCTCACTGGTTAACCATCTCAATGATCCCCGTTGGCATAAAATCTTTTTACTTACGGCTGGTATGTTGGGAAATGCCACAGAATTTCTAGAGTTGATCAAACAACACGCTGATGGACTTGTGGGTTTTGATGAGCAATTGCAGGAGTTTTTTATCTGGCTTAACCAGAAGTCGGTTTCAGTTAAAGCTCCTTACAAATCTGCGGCTATTCGTGCCTTTTACCTTTCACTAGTCCTTGTTGAAGATCTAACATGGAGCGATAATCTAGCTTTCCCCCTTGCCATCGACCCGAGCATTGCTGATCATCTTGCCCCGGATTTAGCCATAGATCTGGCTCTTAGCCGTGCACTATCCCTAAGCCAGACTCTACCTTGCAATTCGCCTCTGGAACGAGTTTTTGCCCTCAACTTTGCCCTTCCGCATGAGGAAACTGTTGTCAGTAAACCTGAATTGCAGCGCGCACTGCAACAACTCAAAGAAGAATTACCTATGCCAGACAAAGGCACACAGAGGTTAAAGGAATGGTGGAACGCCAATGGTAGTCAGACTTGGGCGAAAAAATTGAGATTTGTAATGCTGAGATATTGTAATATCGGTCACCAATGGCAGTTCAGCGAGCCGCAGAAGAAAGCGCTTAAGCAATATTATGCTGCTAACCAGTTACTAGTAGATTGCCTCAAAAGCAGTTGTGAAGTCACTGCCTTTGTGCGAGAGGAGATTTTGGAAACGTTGTTGTTACCTGCCACCAGAAAATCCACTTATGTATTAAAAGATTACAAATGTGCTGATTTTTATCAGTACGGTGCTTGAGCGAACTCGAAACTAGAAACAGAGCAAAGTTATACGTTAAGTCAAACGTTTTCTTGGACGCGATCGCAAACAAGACAGTTGCAAACTGTTCTGTGGTTAATAAATACAAACAAATTACGGTGGTGCCAACACAGGGGTGCGCTGCGGGTATAGCAAAGAGCAGTTAGCGGGTTTTCTCACGCCAGTCTGCCCAAGTTGAATAATCCGCAAAACAAGGGCTGGCTCTGGTTGAGCAAACTAACGTGGCGTTTGGGGGGCAAGGCTACAAAATTTGCACTAACTTGGGAGGTCGTTTGCAAAACTTAACTTTGCCATCTTCTAGCTTCAGTTCTGAACTGTTTGGAAATAGGAAGGCAATTACAGTCAAGGGTAAATTTTTCTTTCTGGGAGATCAAAAGATTTTTATCAAAGGAGTGAGCTACGGTCCGTTTTCCACCGGCACGCATGGTCACCCCTTTCCAGAAAAACCTGTTGTGGAGAAAGACTTTGCCATGATGGCACAGTTGGGGGCTAACTGTCTACGGGTCTATACTGTTCCACCTGATTGGCTTTTGGATCTCGCTGCTGCTCATGGTTTAGTACTGCTCGTCGGCATACCCTGGACTCAGCATGTCGCCTTCCTTGACTCCTCTGCTGTCAAAGCAGAAATCCGTAACTGCATTGCCACCGGAGTTAAAGCCTGCCGAGATCATCCCGCCGCCTTTGCCTATTTGGTGGGCAATGAAATTCCTCCAGATGTTGTGCGGTGGCACGGTCAAAAACAGGTTCGTGCTTTTGTCAAAGAGTTAATGGCAGTAGCAAAAGACAACCATTCAGAAGGTTTGGTTAGCTATGCTAATTATCCCTGTACTGAGTATTTAAATATTGACTTTACGGACTTTGTATGCTTTAACGTCTACCTCCATCAGGAAAAAGATTTTCGCCGCTATCTATCCCGACTCCATAACTTAGCCGAGGATAAACCTCTGGTGCTGAGTGAGTTCGGCGTTGACTCTATGCGTGAGGGAAACCAAGCCCAAGCTGAGATTCTTTCTCAGAAGTTGTCATCAAGTTTTTATATGGGGGCAGCAGGGACGATAGTCTTTTCCTGGACTGACGAGTGGTTTACTGGCGGATATGCAATTCAGGACTGGGCTTTTGGTTTGGTTGACGCCGAACGGCTCAAGAAGCCTGCGTTCGACACCGTGCAGCAGTATTACACAGCACCTCTGCCACCAGTGCAACCTGAGTATCCTAAAGTCTCAGTGGTTGTCTGCGCTTACAATGCTGAGCGCACTATGGACAGTTGTTTAGCTTCTCTCAAAGAACTCAACTACCCCAATTATGAAGTCATCGTCGTCAATGATGGCTCAAGCGATCGCACTTTAGAAATTACACAGCGCTACGACTACCTCCGCCTGATTAGCCAGGAAAACAAGGGACTAAGCGCGGCACGCAACGTCGGCATCGCCGCTGCAACGGGCGAAATTATTGCCTTTACCGATTCTGACTGTATGGCAGATCCAGATTGGCTCACCTATCTGGTGGCAAAGTTTCTCGGATCGGATATCAGTGCAGTCGGTGGTCCAAATTTATCTCCTCCTGAGGACTCACTTGTTCCTGCCTGTGTTGCTGTCTCTCCGGGCGTACCAACCCACGTACTTTTGAGCGATGAGGTTGCCGAACATATTGCTGGCTGCAACATGGCTTTTCGTCGAGAGGCGCTACAGGATATTTGTGGCTTTGACTCGCAGTTTCGTGCTGCAGGTGACGATGTTGATCTTTGCTGGCGATTGCAAGACAAAGGTTACACAATTGGCTTTAGTCCTGCCGCAATCGTATGGCACTTTCGCCGTAACACCGTAGCTGCATATCTTAAGCAGCAACAAGGTTATGGTAAGGCAGAAGCGCTTGTTTATTTTAAGCATCCCTACCGCTTTAACCTTCTGGGACAGCCCAGTTGGGCTGGGAGAATTTACGGAGATTTATCTGCATTTCTTCGTTTTGGGCAACCAAGTATTTATTCTGGTGTCTTTGGTCGCGGTTTGTTTCAAACGCTGTATGAGCCTTCCTCGTCCCTCATTTCTTACCTTCCTCTGACACTGGAGTGGAATGTGGTGGCTTTGATCGTGTTTGCGTCTGCACTCTTGTCTCTTGATCGCCCCTGGGTAGGTGCAGCAATGTTCTTAATTTCTTGTGTCTGGTGTATAGCTGGTGCCCTACAGGCGCGGATTGACTCGCGTTTTCACGGAGTCAGGGCACGCTTACTTGTTGCTCTGTTAATCTACCTGGGTCCTCTTGTACGTAGTGTAGAGCGCTACCGATGGCGTATTAAGCAACTCACCAAAGTAGAGCCGATAAAGTTTGATAGACCGTAAATATAGTGATTTTGATTTTAATCTAATACATCAGGGAATACAGTGGTGTTGGATATGGAAGCAGTTTCTAATCAAAAAACTCAAAAGCTCACTCAGCAGGGGTTGGTAAAATTTGTTCAATCAACGCACAGAATACATATTTCTTGGCGCGCTTGTGCCTATGAGTTGTCCTACTGGACAGAATTCGGATTGGAGAAGGAGAACCTTCTTCAAGAGGTCATGGATTTCCTGCTCTCCTACAAGTATTTCATCACTGTCGATCAAGGCTGGAGCAACTGGGATTTGGAGATTTCTCGGGGGATCTGGTCAAAAATTCAGGTTAAAGTGTGCACTGAAAACCACGGCGGCAACAAGAGAGTGCTGAGGGTGCGTTGTGCACCAAGGATGTCACAGTTTGCCACAATGGCCATAATTGGATATTTTCTTTACACAATCGTGGCAATCTTTCTCGGAATGCCAGAAATAGCTTTAGTCATATTTTTACTCGGTGTACTCAATGGCACCACTATCTTATATCAGAACTTCCGTCTGGGGCGTACTCTCTACCACGTGCTAGAGATTATCGCCAAAAAAATTCATCTCCAGCCAATACACGCAAAAAGCACTCAGTCTGTCGTGCGAAGTTTACAGCCAGAATGACTACCGCAAAGTCCACTATTGATTTGAATATCCATCGACGGTTGCTACTCCAGGCAAAACCGTACTGGTCGCAAATTGTAGGTACTTTCCTGCTTGATCTTGTGTCAACTCCCTTGTTTCTGCTGACGCCTTTGCCGTTGCAGATAGCTGTTGACAATGTCCTCGGATCTCGACCGCTGCCTCGATTCTTTGAAGCGTTGCTGCCAGAGATTATCAAGAGTTCCAAGACAAATTTGCTTGTATTTGCTGTCAGCCTCGTGGTGCTGATTGCCCTGGTACGTCCGCTTTTAGGAATTGGCAGTGCATTACTGCGATCATATACAGGCGAAAAAATGATTCTGGATTTCCGATCCCGCCTGTTCCACCACGCTCAAGGCGTCTCACTTTCTTACCACGATATCAGAGGAACCTCCGACTCTGTATACCGCATTCAATACGATGCCCCTGCCATTGAATGGATCACAGTTGAAGGCATCATACCCATATTGATTACGGGTTTTACCGTTATCGGAATGGTCTATGTCACTGTGCTAATTGACTGGGAGCTAGCAGTGATTGCACTAGCTGTTTCACCTATCCTCTTTTTCGTCACAAAAACTTACAGTGGGCGTCTGCGCAGCAAATGGCTAGAGCATGAACACATGGCAAGCACAGCCATGTCGGTCATGCAGGAAGTGCTGGGAACACTTCGTGTTGTCAAAGCATTTGGCAGGGAGGAGTACGAAAGGGATCGTTTCTTACGCCACTCCAAAAAAGCAGTTTGGGCACTTATCCGCGTTACCTTGATTCAGAATGTTGTCACCTCTGTTGTGAACTTGAGTATTGCAGTGGGAACAGCTGTCGTTCTTTTCACGGGTGTACGACACGTCCAAACAGGAATTTTGACCTTGGGGCAATTGCTGCTAGTAAATTCCTACATTGTACAGTTATACGGACCGCTGCAATCTCTTGGCAATCAAGTGACAGGACTGCAACGTTCACTCGCTAGTGCAGAAAGAGCTTTATCACTACTCGATGAACCACTAGATGTTCTTGAGCGCAACAATGCTAAACAACTTTCTCGCGCCCGAGGAACCGTCGTCTTCCGTAACGTCTGCTTTGGTTTCAATAACAACCAACTAGTTCTGGAGGATATCTCCCTTGAGATTCCAGCAGGAACGCGCCTAGGCATTGTCGGGAGAACAGGTGCGGGCAAAACAACTCTGGTCAACTTGCTGATGCGTTTCTTTGATCCCACCAGCGGTCAGATTTTGCTTGATGGCTTGGATCTGCGTGACTACAAGCTGGCTGATTTACGCAATCAGTTCGCGATCGTCCTTCAAGAGCCTGTACTCTTCTCGACCACAATTATCGACAATATCGCCTATGCCCGCCCGGAAGCTAGCAATCAAGAAATTATAGCAGCGGCAAGAGCGGCTAACGCCCATGATTTTATCTCGAAACTACCCCAAGGCTACGAAACTCAGGTGGGAGAACGGGGTATGTCCCTCTCCGGTGGAGAACGTCAGCGCATTTCACTTGCCCGCGCCTTCCTGAAGAATGCCCCCATCCTGATTCTTGATGAACCCACCAGTTCAGTTGACACAAAAACCGAAGCTGCAATCATGGAAGCAATGGAACGCCTTATGCATAAGCGCACCACCTTTATGATTGCTCACCGCTTGACCACACTGGAAAACTGCGACATGCTCCTAGAACTTGAGAATGGACGAATCGTTAGTGTGACTAAAGACGTGTCAACGGCAATTAAGAACCGGCTTGCACTTGGTGAACACTACACCAACATTAACGAGGATTCACAGGAGCTTATATGAGCGTCACAGTCTGCCTCTACGCCAAAACCCTCTATTATCCCACAGGCGGCGGTCATTTGTGGGTCTATCTCAACTGGGCTTTAGGACTACGTGCCCTTGGTTGTCAGGTGATTTGGCTGGAGGCAGTTTTCCCTTGGACAACTGCACCAGAAGTGCAAGCGTTGGCAACTGCTTTGAAAAATAACCTAGAGCCATATGGCTTAGCTGAATCGGTAGCGCTTTGCTCTACTGTTGATCAGCCATTACCTGGAACTGTAGAGAGTGATTGCTTAGATCTCGAAGCCGCAACTGAAGCAGATTTGCTGCTGAATATGAGCTATGGTATGCCCTCCGATGTCGTAAAGCGCTTCCGGCGAGCAGTCTTAGTGGACATCGATCCCGGTCTGCTACAAACCTGGATCAGCGCCAGAACTCTAGAAGTCGCGCCGCACAACATGTACTTCACTATCGGCGAAACAGTCGGTAAACCAGGAACCCAAATTCCAGACTTAGGACTGGAGTGGCATTATACACCCCCATGCGTGGCACTGGACTGGTGGCCAGTGTATCACCCACAAGAGGATGCACCATTCACCACCGTGTCACACTGGAGTGCTTACGAATGGATGGAAGATAAGGGTGAGGTTTACGCTAACGACAAACGAACTGCCTTCCTGCCATTTTTGAACTTACCACAGCACACAAACCAGGCCCTAGAATTAGCGCTTTGCCTAGCAGAACACGAACAAAATGAGCGAACGATGCTGCGAGAAAGAGGTTGGCGCGTTCGCCACTCCCTAGAGGTTTCATCCACACCCCAGGACTACCAGCGTTACATTCAGAACTCCCGAGGTGAGTTTAGCTGTGTTAAACCATCCTGTATTCGCTTGCAAAACGCTTGGATTAGCGATCGCACAATCTGCTATCTAGCCAGCGGTAAGCCCGTCGTCGTCCAGAACACCGGTCCAAGCCAGTTTCTTCCAGATTCCGCTGGACTCTTTCGCTTCAACGATTTGGAGCAAGCAAGCCGCTGTTTGGAGAAGATAGCCGCTGATTACGAACAACAATGTCACTTAGCTCGTGCACTCGCAGAAAAATACTTTGACGCGCAGAAAGTTACTGGACGTTTACTGGAAAAAGTCTTGATCTAATATCAATATATTTGTCAAAAAAAATACTTATTTTTCACTCTTTTCTTCTTGGTGTTTTTGGCATCTTGGCTCTCTGTCCTGAGCCCTATGGCTAACGCCACGGCTAGCCCCTAAGGGGGCGCTGCGCAAACGCATATCGGGCACGGCCCCGTGCCGAACGGACACGCTGCGCGAACATTTTATAAATTAAGTTCATACTCGTAGGTTTTTAAGTATAAAAAAGCATACTATATGAGGTGAGTAGTGGAAAATTCCGCAAGCACTAATCAAGCAAACCAGCACACCATAGCAATTTTAAGTTTTCATAAAATTGGTCAGCCACCTCCCAATGGTTGGGAGACATGGTTCTATATACCAGAAACGACATTTGTTGACTACTTAACCTACCTCCAGAAAAATAACTGGCAAGTTATCGACCTAGCAACCTTTGTGCAAGGTCTTATTACGCCAGATATCTTACCCAAACGGTCTGCGCTGCTGACCTTTGATGACGGCTATCAGTCGATGCTAACGACTGCACTTCCCTTGTTGCTCAAATTTGGATACCCCGGCGTCATCTTTGTACCAACTGACTTCATCGGAGAGCATAACTCTTTCGATACCGACTGTGAACCCGAAGAACCAATCTGTACTTGGGATGAACTGCATGAACTAGAGCGTTACAATGTTTCGGTTCAACCTCATGGAGTCACACATCGGGCATTTTCCTACCTATCCCTTGCCGAACAGGAAGAAGAACTGTCCCGCTCCAAAGCTACCCTAGAAGCTGGGCTGAAAAAGCGCGTCGATGTCTTTTGCTACCCCTATGGAGATGATGGACGAGATCCCCAAGCCATCAAAAAAGTCCTGCAGCGAGTTGGATACCAAGCAGGCTGCTTGTATGGCGGTGATCCTGTTTCTGTAACGGAGGCAAACGCCAATCCATATCGTTTACCTCGCTTAGCAATGGGACCAGATACTGACCTGCCAGCAATCTTGGAGCCAGAAGCAGTTCCCTCTGCTATTTTCCAGTTATAGGTACTAGCCGTCACCAACTGCATACACTTGTGAGTACGAAAATATTTCTCCTTCACTCCCTCACTCCTTCACTCCCTCTTTTTTTCTGCGTTCTTAAAGTGAAACGGTATCAGACTTTTCGCTGCTCCCTCTGCGGTTTTTTCATTCTTTAGAATCAATATCACTTCTATTTTCAAGCTAGCCATTTACGAGAAAATCTCAAAACCAAGCATGAAAATGTTTTTCCCCTAAACCCTTACGCCCCTACACCCCTACACCCATTTTCAAATCAGCCACCAATGTCTTCAAAGCTCCGCATCATCGTCACAGGACTCGTCGGCTTATACCCAGTCGGCGGAGTCGCTTGGGATTATCTACAGTACATCATCGGTTTGGCGCGGTTGGGACACGATGTCTATTATCACGAAGACACGTGGAGCTGGCCATATCATCCGCTCAATAAAACCTATACCTCGGACGGTAGCTACTCAGCCCAGTATATTAGAGATTTTTTCAACCAGTACGCGCCAGAACTGCTCGAACGGTGGCATTACCTCCACCTCCACTCAACCAGCTTCGGAATGAACCAGGCAGATTTCGACGAGGTTGCACGGACGGCTGATGTCTTCCTAAATGTCAGTGGAGCGTGTATAATTCCCGATAACCTCTCGTCGCACTGTGTAAAAATCTTCCTCGACACAGATCCAGGTTATAACCAGCTTATGCTCAGTGAGCGCTTCGCCTGGTCAGAGAACGTAGAGCGGTGGTGTGCTCAGGTAGCTGCCCATGATCAACACTTCACCTATGCTGAGAATATTCACAGCACAAAATGCATCATTCCAAAGGTAGATTTTGAGTGGAAGACGACGCGGATGCCAGTTGTCATGGATTTGTGGGGGCAAGTCGCACGAGTCCAACCGCCCCAGACGGAAGCTTGGACGACAGTCATGACTTGGAACGCGTTCAAGGGAAAGCTGGTTTACAAGGGTGTGGAGTATAAGAGCAAAGGAAGTGAGTTTGAGAAAGTGCTTTCATTGCCCCAACACACGAGTGTACCGCTGAGAGTAGCCGTAGGTGGTGTCAATGCTCCACTAACGCGGTTAGCAAACGCAGGCTGGAATGTGGTTGATGGACCAACCGTTACCTTAACACCGGAAAGTTATCAGAAGTTTATTGCCAATTCACGTGGTGAACTTTCGCCTGCTAAGCACGTTTACGTCGCAATGTCTAGTGGTTGGTTTAGTTGCCGTTCTGCTTGCTATTTGGCTGGTGCTCGTCCTGTTATTGTTCAGGATACTGGCTTTACTGACGTCTTTCCAGTGGGAGAAGGTCTTTTAACCTTCACAACCCAGGAGGAAGCTGTCGCTGCTATTCATAATATTGAAAAAAACTATACATTACATGCAAACGCAGCACGTGATATTGCGTATGAATATTTTGACTCAGAAAAAGTTTTGACAAGTTTTATAGAGAAAGTGAATGAATGACTAGGAATTTTAGATTATGTCTGAAAGCAAAGTTACTGTAGCAATACCTACCTACAATCGAGCCTCCTTACTCAAACTCAGTCTTGAGAGTGTTTTGGCACAGGATTATCCAGACTTTCGCGTCTTGGTTCTAGACAACGCCTCCGATGACGAGACAGAGGCAGTTGTGCGCTCGTTTGCTGAGCAGGATGGACGAATCACTTACATCCGTAATCAGATTAATATTGGTGTGCTGGGCAATTGGAACCGCGCGATCGAACTCAACACCAGCCCTTACTTAACAATCTTGAGCGACGATGATTTGATGCTGCCAGGATTGATTAGCGAATCTGTGCGAGCATTAGACGAGCATCCGCAAGTAGGTTTCTCGTTTGCCTTAGTCAGGTTAATCGATGCTAAGGGTAATTTATTAGACCTCCAACGTACTGGAAAGATGCCAGATGGGGTGATCAACGGTCTTGATTTCCTTGAACTGACTGTCTCCTGGCAGGCTTGTCCTGTTTATACCTCAAGTATTTTTCTACGGAAGTCAGCGCTGGCAGTTGTTGGACCGTTTGACAGCCCTCACACGAAGCATACCTTCGACTTAACGATGATCTATCGGCTGGCGGCGCACTTCGACATCTTGTTCTTGCGCAAGGAACTTGTTCAGGTCCGCCTGCACCCAGGACAGATCACAGAGACTGACTGGCGCTATGACCGCAATGGACCGATTGGCGTGATGGCTGAAGCAGTTGATGCTGTTAGTTACCTATTGGAGAGCGATCGCGCCGCAGATCCAGAATATCGCAAATGGTTAGCAGAACGCCTCCTCGCCCTTAACGCGCGACAAAGCGAATTTGCACACTTGGCTTTGCCATATATGCACCATACCTGGGAAGAACGATTACAGTTCGCAACCCAGGAAGTCGCGAAGTTAATAGCGCCAGAGGACAGCTTTATCCTGGTTGATGATGGGCAATGGCAATATGAGGCGATCGCTGCTGGGCGTGCTATTCCTTTTATCGAAAAAGATGGGCTGTATTGGGGACCACCAGAAGATGACACAACCGCTATCGAGGAAGTTGAGCGGTGGGAGCACAAGGGGGTGAAATTTATCGTCTTTGGCTGGCCATGCTTCTGGTGGTTTGATTACTACTCCCGATTCTACCGTCACCTGCGCTCTCACTACCGTCGTGTGCTCAAGAATAGCCGTCTCGTCGTATTCGACCTCCAGTCATGAAACAGACTTTACCACAGTTATTACAGAAAAACGTCGATTCAGTCAGCCGTCTGCGAATCGTTGTCCTCGGCTATATTGTGCGCGGACCTTTAGGGGGTATGGCTTGGCATCCTCTGCAATACGTTATGGGTTTAGCTAGCCTGGGTCATGACGTGTATTTTCTTGAGGATAGTGATGATTATCCCTCTTGCTACGACCCGGCTCGCGGCTTTACGGATACTGATCCGACCTATGGCTTACAATTTGCCAACAGCATTTTTGAGCAAGTCGGATTGGGCGATCGCTGGGCATATTACGACGCCCATACAAACTCCTGGCTAGGATCATGTGCTGACCGAATCGGGGAAATTTGTGCAACAGCCGATTTGCTGTTGAACATCAATGGAGTTAATCCTGTGCGTTCTTGGTGGGAAGAGATTCCTGAGCGCGCTTTAATTGAAGGAGATTCGGTTTTTACCCAGATTCGACACCTAAGCGATCCAGCCGCCCGCAAGCAAGCTTGTCGACATACAGCTTTCTTCTCCTGTGCAGAAAACATCGGTCTTGCCCAATGTTCTATTCCCGACGATGGGTTTCCCTGGCAACCCACACGTGTACCAATTGTTCTAGATGCTTGGCCAGTCACACCTTTTGTGCCAGATTCCCAAGGCAAATTTACAACGGTTATGCAATGGGAGAGTTATCCAGCACGGGAATACAATGGTATCTCCTACGGCTTAAAGGCAGACTCATTCGCTTCCTATATCAATTTACCAGAGCGGGTAGGATCTATTTTGGAGTTGGCAGTGAGTGGAGCTAAGACACCCAGCAACTTGCTTGCAAGCAACGGTTGGGAGTTACGGGAACCACCAACCCAGACTCCTTGGACGTACCAGCAATACATTCAGCAATCCAAGGCAGAATTTAGCGTGGCTAAGCATGCTTTTGTGATTAGCAACTGTGGTTTGTTTTATGATCGTAGCGCTTCTTATCTCGCCAGTGGTCGCCCTGTAGTGATTCAAGAAACAGGCTTTTCCGATTGGTTACCAACAGGAGCAGGAGTGATGCCATTTCGTAATCTGGAGGAGGCGATCGCCTCAATTGAAGAGATTAACAGCCGTTACGAGTTTCACTGCCAAGCCGCCAGAGCAATTGCGGAAGAATATTTTGACGCCCGCAAAATTCTATCGCGTCTGATTGAATGCATAATGAATTCTACAGCAACTCCAGCCGCAAATTTGATCGAAAAATCCTCGTGACACTTCCAAAACTTTGAACAAGTAGCCACCAGATGAGTTATGTCCAAAAATTACCTCTGATGGCAGTAGTTCTTGAGCAGGGAGAAAGGATACAAAATCTTACACTGGCAAGGGAGTAGTTACGCCAAATCAATAGCCATCACCCGTGAGGTTTTTATGATGGGGCACTACCAAAAAAAGAAATTTAAAACTGGAATTCAATGGCTAGCGTGGTCAGGGGTTCTAGCTGCGCTCAGCGCTGGCGGCTATTTAACCTACTTCCTAGTTATGAATCGACCTCCCGAACCAGTCGCAGTAAGCTTGCTCACGGTGAACCGAGGCAATATTGAAACCACAATCAATGAGAGCGGTACTGTTGAACTACGCGAACAGAGGGTTGTCAAGTCCCCAACAGATGGTGCAGTGGAACGGGTATTGGTAAAGCCAGGGCAGAAAGTCAGGTCTGGTCAAGTGCTACTCAGCTTGCGTTACCCTGAGCGAAAAGTTGCTATTGCCAAGCATGAGTTGGAGATTCGGGAACAGGAACTTACTGTGACACGCAATCGTGAGAAAATTGTCGAAGCCCAGCAGCAGCTTAGCGCTGAGGAACGGGAACTCCGCAAACTTTCATCCCTGGTCAAAGTGGGAGCTGTTGCTGGGCAACAAGTCCAAAAGCAGGAAGACACAGTGCGTGCAGACCAGGCTAAAGTGCGAGATACTCAGGCAGATGCACGTATCAGCGCTCTCAAGCTTGAGAGCCTGCAACTGGAGCGCCAACGCATTCAGCAGCAACTCAAAGATACCATTGTGAGTGCACCCTTTGATAGCGCAGTTTTGGGTGTTTATGTCAAGGACGGTGATGGAGTTCAGTTCCGCACTAACTTGCTCACTTTAGGCGACCTTAAGGAAGTACTGGTCAAGCTTCAGCTTTCCACCCTCAACGCAGCCCAAGTCCGGGTTAACCAAGTTGCCCGCGTGAATGCGATCGGACCATCAGCACAGAAGTTCACCGGACGTGTGCAAAGTTTGTATCCTCAAGCACTCACACCTGAAGAAACTCAGAAACAGGAGGGCGGCAGCCAAAACCAATCGACTCAACCGGTGGTGCCTGCAACGGTGCTGCTTGATACCCCTACTAGCAAATTGATCCCTGGTAGCCGGGTTAATGTTGAGATTGTTTTAGAACAACGACAAAATGTAGTCGTTTTGAGTACAGAAGCGATTCAACGCTCTGAACCACAGCCCTTTGTCTGGGTTCGGGATAGTCAAAATAAAGCCCAGAAACGAACCATCAACTTGGGATTGGAGGGGCTAGTAAGCGTAGAAGTGACCTCTGGTTTGCGTGCTGGCGAACAGATTATAGTACCGCCTGCCCAGTCGCAACTCAAGCCAGGAACACCAGTTACCCCCTCCCAGGGAGTTCAAGATTCAAAATCAGAAAAAACCTCGCGGGAGTTTGAAAATCCAGCAGCTTTGGCTCTTGTGGACAAGACAAGTGCTCGTAATCACGCTGTTTTAGCAATTTATGGCAAGATTAGAATATCTTGAGGAGATCATATTGAACTAGCAGTCTCCCTAGCAGCTTCTCGCAGCCGCTCCACATCGCGCATCGGTGGTGCACCGAAGAGCCGCTTGTACTCTCGGTTGAAGTGCGAAGCGTCCTCGTACCCCACACGGTAGGCAGCACTGGTAGCATCAAGGTTTTGCCCCAGCATCAGACGGCGAGCTTCCTGGAGCCGCAGTTGCTTCTGGAACTGCAAAGGACTCATTGCAGTGACAGACTTGAAGTGATGGTGGAAGCCCGAGACGCTCATTCCTAGATCTCGGGCGATGCTTTCAATCTTGATCGGCTGGTTAAAGTCTTTACGAAGGCGATCAACAGCTCTGGCAATGTAGTGAGTGTAGCCAGCGAGAACAGCAATCAGACGGAGGCGATTACCTTGCTCTCCCATCAGGAGTCGGTAAATGATTTCCCGCTTAATCAGTGGTGCAAGCACATGAGCTTCAGCTGGGGAATCTAGAAGCCTGACGAGCCGCACCACAGCGTCCAACAGATTTGCATCCAATGGACTTACGTCTATTGCTTTGACATTGGCACGGCTTTGTGATAACGGATAGCCTGCCTCGACCATGACTGAACCAACAAGAACAGGGTCGAGATCGAGGCGAAGGCTAAGGTACGGCTTCTCTTTGGATGCCTCCAGAATTTGGCTGACAACCGGAAGTTCGGCTGTAGCCAGAAGATAACGCATCGGGTCGTATTGATAGCGATCGCTGCCCAGAAGGACTTCTTTACTGCCCTGAGCGATCGCACAAAAAGCAGGGACAGAGACACCATGACAAGATTCTGTAGGCGAAGAGGAGCGTTTGAGGTGCAAACCTTTGAGCGGTTCAATTGTCCCATCATGACGAATAACCTGTGCAATAGCGAGAGTCAGTTCCTCTCTGTTGGCTTGCGCTCTCTCTACCTCGCGCTTTGCCTGCTGGTCGTTCATTAAATCCATCGCGGAATTTTCACTTGTTTTGGCAGCATTCATTTCTAATTTTGCAGGATTGTACAACAATCTTAGACGATTGTCATATTGCTTGTCCTTCAGAATTCATAAAATGAAGCTAAAGCAATGAAAAATGATTCCGGCTTCTTGTAAAAATTTTGGATTTTTATTTAAGAAAAAACTCAGTTTTTATTGGGCAAGTCTCTTGGCTGCTAGCAACCAAAAGGACATTAAGTGAAGGAATAAAGAAAATGGATATCAAATGAAGTGGCTCAGAGCCTTCCGCTAAAGGATCGGCCCAGTATTTTAGCGGCACTGTCCGCATTGACCCCCTGTTCAAGGCAAGCGAACACTATTAATTTTACACCAATGGAGAAAAACAATGCAAAAACGCAAACTTGGAAATAGCAATTTGGAAGTCTCGGCGATCGGTCTTGGCTGCATGGGAATGAGTTTTTCTTATGGTCCACCCAAAGACACCCAGGAGATGACCGCTCTGCTCCGATCCGCTGTTGATCGTGGCGTTACATTCTTTGACACCGCCGAGGTCTACGGCCCCTTCCTAAACGAAGAGCTTGTGGGTGAAGCCCTCGCTCCGTTGCGCGATCAAGTGGTGATTGCCACCAAATTTGGGTTCGACATCAGCCCAAATTCCGATCCTCGCGGCATGAAGGGTTCACCCGGATTGAATAGCCGACCGGAGCATATTAAGGAAGCCGTGGAGGGCTCACTCAAGCGGCTTAAAGTTGAGGCGATCGACCTGCTCTATCAGCACCGGGTTGACCCAAACGTGCCAATTGAAGATGTGGCGGGAGCGGTGAAAGACCTAATTCAGGAAGGTAAAGTGAAGCACTTTGGACTTTCTGAAGCAGGAGTGCAAACGATTCGTCGCGCGCACGCCGTTCAGCCGGTCACTGCTCTCCAGAGCGAATACTCGCTATGGTGGAGAAAGCCTGAAGCGGAAGTGATACCGACGTTATCGGAACTCGGAATCGGCTTTGTCCCGTACAGCCCGCTGGGCAAGGGCTTTCTCACTGGCAAGATCGACGAAAGCACGACCTTCGACAGTTCCGACTTCCGCAGCACTCTGCCTCGCTTTACGCCGGAGGCTCTCAAGGCGAATCAAGCTCTGATTGATCTGCTTGGCAGCATCGCAGAACAGAAGAAGGCGACACCTGCTCAGATTGCGCTCGCCTGGCTGCTGGCCCAGAAGCCGTGGATTGTTTCGATCCCAGGCACCACGAAGCTGCATCGCTTGGACGAAAACATTGGGGCAGTCTCAGTCGAACTCACGCCCGACGATCTGCGTAACATCGATGACGCCGCCTCAAAGATTACGGTGCAAGGAGCTCGGTATCCCGAAAAGCTGGAGCAAATGACCGGTCGCTAAGTATATCTCACCACAAAAAGGGATCGGAATTTTAATTATGGTAGGTTGGGGAGCGTAAGCTCCGGGAGGATCTGCCTCGTGCCGGCTCTAGCCTTGGAGCAAAGCGCAACCCAACATGAAATCTGAGATTTCCAATCCTAATTTATGAAAAGCTGTACTAAGTATGCCGAAGCTTACAACGGACGAGCAACAGTCCGTCTTATACAAAAAAACTATCCAGCGGTAATTATCCCTCTTCTGTCACTTTCCGGAGTAAGCAAGTAGTAAATAAGTTAAATTA
>NZ_JCACKO010000142.1:0-45744 GCF_059505445.1 Brasilonema angustatum
TGCAGGTTGGTGAGTTGTCCTATTTCCGCTGGCAGTGCGCTGAGTTGATTGTCCCTGAGGTTGAGCGATTGCAGGTTAGTGAGTTGTCCTATTTCCGCTGGCAGTGCGCTCAGTTGATTGCTGCGGAGGTCGAGCGATTGCAGGTTGGTGAGTTGTCCTATTTCCGCTGGCAAACTGCTTAAGCGATTATCAACAACCTGAAGTTCTTCAAGATGATCAAGCTGTCCAATTTCTGCAGGTAAAGCACTCAGGTTATTCCCGATAGTACCAATAATATTGCCGGTGTAATTATACTCATATTTGCCGAGAATCAGTTTTTTGAGTTGAGTCAACTTGCCAATCTCAGGCGGTAAAACTGTCAACTCATTGCCACAGAGGTCGAGTTCCATCGCTCCCTCACTCGCCGCCTCCTCAATTACCCGCAGCAATTCTTCCTGAGTCATCAGCAATCTACTGAGCTATTATTCAATATTTTAAAGGTAGCCCAAATTCTACTGATAGCAACTTGCGGCTCAATGACCAAGAAAGGGGTGTAAGGGGGTAAGGGTGTCTTTTAAGGGTAGGTTTTTCAGAATGTCGAAAATAGTTGACAACATTCTCAAGTGTTTAACGTAGGTTGGTCGTTTCAAGATTTTAGTATTTGCTGAAATCGTCAAAAAATGACCAAATACAAAATACCTACCTTTATAAGGGTAAGGGTGTAGGGGTGTAAGGGAAAGAACAAATTTTCTTTGTGGTGACGCATTGGGACAAAGAAATGGGCGAAATCCTAATAACAACACGATTAATCGTTAGGATTCATTGGTTTAACTGTTGTAGTAGAGACGCTGTTCGAGCTGTTGCTGCTTTGAGTTCAGCCTCGACGAGACTATCTAACTCAGCTTGCAGTTCTTTTGAAAGCGACTGTCCCTGATCGCGTGCTGTTCTCCACAAATCCATGAGATCGGACAAACGTTTTTGTTGCTCGGCACTGAAAAACTGATCAGGATGAAAACTTTGGAGCAACACTAAAGCACTAAATTCATCTTCACCTAATTGAGTGGTTAAAGCATCTAGAGCTTGTCCCGCAGTTTTACCAATAGACTGCTTATCACCTGCAACAGCACGATAAGATTTATCACCACTGGCATCATATATAGGTAAGATTGTTACTGTTGTCATGTTCCACTTTAAAGTTGCTTGCTTACCAAATTTATAGTAGCAGTGTCAAACATAGGAAGTACTTCCCGACTTAAATGCCTCCCAAATTTGATTGTAGCGATCGCTCTACCTTGATCGCTTGATCATTCGACATCATGACTCGAAACTTGTTTGTTGGAACACCAGTTGTCAGATAAGAAAGGCGATCGCTGATCGCTTGCTCGCTTGATCATTCGACATCATGACTCGAAAGTTGTCTATTGGAACACCAGTTGTGAGATAACAAAGGCGATCGCTTGAGCTTATTCGTTCCAGAATGCCTGAAATCAGGATTTTTGGTAAAAGTCTTACGCTGTAAGCGTCCTAGATTATTCTCTTCCGATAATATTCAATCCGCAGGTGTTTAACGTCAATCTGCTCGGACACTAAAAACAGAAGACGCTCTCGTTGGTGTAATCCCAAATTTTCAAACAGTGCCAGTTCGGAGTTTGACAATGCCCAAGGGGGACCAGAGGGTTCGGCTTCTGTCTCGCGAAAACGAGTAATCACTAACAGCGTTCCATCGGTTGCAACAACAGAGGCGATTGAGGAGATAACCTTTGAGCGCACACTCAAGGGCAAAGCTTGGATATTGCGACATTCAAAAACCAAGTCAAAGGCAAGATGCCATTGTGAGGGAATTGCCAACAAATCTGCAACTACATAATTCACAGTCGAATCGGGAAATCGCTGCTGACACCAGGCAATAGCTGTGGGGGAAATATCAAAGGCAGTTACCTCAAACCCTCGCTTTGCTAAAGCTTCTGCATCATCTCCCAAGCCACAGCCAATTACCAGCGCCCTTAGCCCTTGATCAGATGGTGCATGAGTAGTCAACCAGTCTTGCAGATAGGGGTGGGGGGCTAACTTTGCCCAAGGAATTTGCGCCGCATCACCTTTGGCTTCGACATATAAGACATCAAACCATGCGGATGGCTCTGATTTTTGTGAGGCTTGTGTGGCTAACTCTTTAATATGAAGTCGTACATGTTCTGGTTGTTGTTCAAACATAAAAATCAATCTTACTCCGCTACATAAAACCTACTCAAATCTATCTATTCGGTAGCAAACTTTCCAAGACGACTTCTTACCTTATGGTTTTGACTTGTTTTGCCCCTGTGTTTCGTAAGGAGTCTAGCTGTTATTGGCTTAATTAATTTTAATACCGCTCGTGACTTGATTGATCCAACCAACATATTCTGTTTGCACTGCTTCCAATCCAGCCGTCTTCATCCAATCGTCTACACTCTCTGCAGCATAAACTGTCGAATAAGGTTCTTTGAAGATTTTTATCAACCATTTCGCATGACGCAGCCTTTTTTGATTCCCATCCAAAATAATCAATTGTCCTCCTGGTTTCAGGAGGCGGAAACATTCTCGCAAAATAAACTGAGAAATTTTGGGTGGTGTTTCGTGTAATAAAAAGGAAGCTGTCACCAAATCAAAAGAAGCTTCTTCAAAACCTGTGGCTTCCGCTAGTCCATGCAGCCATTCTATATTTAACCCCGCTTGCTGCGCTTTGTAGTCCGCCACGACTAGCATATAAGGAGACAAATCCAATCCAATAACGTTTGCTTGCCCAAAAGCTTGCTTTAACATCAATGTAGCCGAACCTGTGCCGCAACCAAGATCAAGAATTTTCCTTGGCTGATTCTTAATAACACCAATTAACTGCTGACGAATCCATGCTTCATTTGGTGGCGAAGCAAATGCAGTGACTGGATCATATGTTATCGCTGCTACAGAATTAAGGTACCCGCCTTCTATACCGTGAAAATTCTGACTGCTGTAATAATGTGGATAAATTAAGTTTGGTTGTCGGAAGCGATCGCTCTGGTGTTGCCAATCTATTGTTTCATAAAACTGCAGTTTGTTCTCTCCAATCAGGAGGCGAAGCATCGATTTTAACAAAAGCTGCCCTATTGGGTTCTGACTTGTTGACACAGTTACCTCTTCTCATCACTTAACTAAGATCTTGCACCAGCTTTTCCGTCCGCCAATAAATAATTTTTTTGGCTCAAAGCTCAAGTAAGCTAAAGCTTACTCAATATACATTCCAGTCCGTTTTAACGGACTTTGATTATGAGCCTTGAACTTCAGTTCAAGGCGTACTTAGGGGAAGGTGCAAGATCTGAGTTACAGTTTTTTTCAGTTAATTGAACCACATGTTAGATAATAAACATTAACCCGCTCATAACTTCAGCGAGTCTTAAGAGTAATTGACACCAAAATCCTACTACATACCATGAAATTAAACTATCAAAACAACAATATTTTTACCTTTGTAAAAGTTCTATCTACAGTTCTCATAACAAGTGCAATTGGATTGGAATTATGGAATATTTATGCAGTCCTAACTAACACGAAAGTACCAAGCAGCCTGAATCCAGTTTTTTGGATTGAACGTTTTGCAGTCACAATCCATTTCCTTGAAGCAGTTGTCGCAGCTTTTTTTGCACCTTCAAGAAAAAAGACGCCACTACAATATGGCATTTATACTTTTTTTGTAGGCACAATTGGTTTGTTTGAATTATTTCAAAAAGAAGATGACCGAATCAGTGAACAGTGAACAGTAAACAGTAAACAGTAAGCAGTGAACAGTGAAAACTGGTACTGCGGGTACTTGGTAACTGAAAACTGGTACTGCGGATACTTGATAACTGGTAACTGGTAACTGTTAATAATAGTTAATTTGAAAAAAAATGCTTACATATACCAATCCGATTTTATTTGTCAAAGTCGCGCATACTCAGATTCCCGACTTCTTTTATAAGTCGGGAATCTTGTTGTTCACAAATGATTTAGGACTGCTATAGGGCTTATTTCAACTCCTTGGCTGGCGGTAAAATACCAAACTTATTTAAACCTTTATCAAGTTGCCTGAGTAATTTAAAGTCCTCCTCTGGTAAAGAATCACTGCTACTGCTGAACCCTTTACCAGAAGACTCTTCCAAAAAGGAGAATGCTTGTCGAAACTGATGCGGCTGTGCTTGAATTGGTGAGTCAAAATGACAAGGAATAATCGACCCAAAGTCCCAACTTGCTACTTTATCAACCCAGTTGATAGTTTCTCTTGGTGCGCGGTTGAGAATGAGAGTTCGTAAAATTGGTGCGACAAATAAACGACCATTCCCTCGCAGTGCATCAAATGAGGACTTCCAATCTGAGTTCCATTGGAAGGGAAACAACCCGAAATAAGCTTTATTGGAACGTTCCGGTGCTTGAAAGGCGTTACGAAATACCTCGCCCCATTTCATAATCTCTACCATACTTGGTCGAAAGTACAAAGCAAACAACGAAATACGTTGCCATCCCTTACGGCGATTTGCCGGATGATCTTCAACTATGTCAGACGCTTTGTCTTTGGCGTGAAAGAGTAAGGGGTATGGATCTAATTGGACGATCGCCGGAGGTTCTTCTGGTACACAAACCACTGAATCTGTAACGAGTAAGGTGTGCGATCGCCTATGAAAAAACGCAACTTCCGCAAATCGACCAGGACCAAGCTCAATAGGACTTAGCATTGCATAGTCAAACTCGTCAGCAAAGGGAGTTTGGCTGCTGTCTTCTGGGAGAACCTGAGTGCGTTTGGAGGGTAAGCCTAACCAACTAAGTGGAAGATTCAGCGGAAAACTCCACTGCTTAGGAGTAACAAAAACCTGTGCATTTGGGAAGCATCTCGCAAAGGGACCAACAAAGACTTTGTGTTCTAAACCAGAGACAGTTGGCAGAATGATATACTTGACGTCGCCGTGTTCTGCCACCAACTCATTGACAAGGCGAATACACTCGGTCGTCGGTGCAACAGGTGCATAGACAAGCAGACCCCCTTCATTTAACTTAACAATGGTCATGCGAATCGGCACGACAACATAGAAAATGCCCTGAAGCTGGTCAAAAGTCCAAATTGTATCCTTGAGAACTTCTTCGCGAATTGTCCGCCGTTTGCCAAAGGGGTAGAGTGGCAAAGCAAACCAAAAAGACCATGAAAAGTCCGTTGGATAAGTCTGTTGTTCCTGCGTTACCTGCACATTCTTCTTAGTTTGAGCCACTTCATGCCCTCGAACCACGTCTATTATGCTCAAACTGTTTTTATCTAACTTCCCAGAATTTGGAATTTAGTCAATTGTTGAGCATATAAACTATCTTGCGAGATTTCTGGCAATATTTTATCGAGTTTGAAAAATATTTTGCACCATTTTTTTGTCTGCACTCGCAGCCGCTTGATCCAACTCTGCTATTTCACCAGAATTTAGTTCCCAACCCAAAGCACCAATATTCTCTTTTGCCTGTTCCATACTCTTCGCGCCAGGAATAGGAATAGCCCCTTTACAAATACACCAATTTATGGCTACCTGTGACATAGTTTTGTTTCTAGATTGAGCCACCTCTCGTAAGCTTGCCAAAAGTGGACGGATTCCTGGTAACATTTGCCTAAATAGCAAACCTCGAATGCCTTTTGGAAAAGGACCTTTCTGGGAGTATTTTCCTGTCAACAGCCCCAATGCAAGAGGACTGTAGGCAATCAGTTTGATTCCAAGCTGATCACAAACATCTTTAACCCCCAATTCGGTAACGGGATACGTGGACAGCAGCGAGTATTGAACTTGCAAAGTCGCGATTGGTACTCCTCGTTCTGCAAATCTTTGATGTACGCGTTTGAGCCGTTTTGGTCCATAGTTGGATAAGCCCACACCCTTGACGAGTCCTTGCTCATAAAGGTCAGCAAGACCATCCAAAAGTCCTCCTTCCTGCCAGGGAGCATAATTCGCCGTAGACCAGTGCATTTGTACCAAATCGACATTTTTTCCCAGCCGCTTGGCAGATGACTTGCAAGCCGACACCATTGATTGGCGTGTCCATCTCCAAGGATAAGCAGCAAGCTTGGTTGCAATGCAAATATTTTCTTTGCCTGAACCGAGATATTCCTTAGAAAATCGTCCTAGGAGTGACTCGCTTCGCCCATTCAATCTCCCAGTTCCGTAAGAATCACCCGTATCAAATAAAGTCACACCGTTGCTCACACAAAGGTTAAAGACGGCTTGCAACTGGTCATCCATGCTTTCGTCATATCCCCAAAGCAGTCGGTTACCCCATGCCCAAGTTCCGCAGCCCATACTTGGGAGGGAGAGTTTTTGACAAATTTGCATTTTTACTATCCTTGCTGAGCTAATTTGCTAGATTCGCCTTTGGTTTAGCAAGAAACAGACTAGTACTGTAAAGTAAACTAACCATACCATGCTCATCACAAAACTGTGCGTGCAGTTGTTGCAAGTCAGAGATAAGTTGTTGGAGTACAACTCCCGTAGCCGGTATGATCGAATGACTCTGTGTTAAACCAACAAGTCCTGTTAAATCGACATCTTGTGTGTACGTAAACACACACTGTTTGATATCAATCAGGTGATAACTAGCTAAGGATTCCATTGCGGTACGATGCTTGTCATCTTGAGGGTAATTTGATGCTGTTTGTATCAACTGAATGTAATGTCCTGTAAATTCGTCATTCTTATCCCAGGTATTCCAAACAGCAGCTAGCCTTCCCGACGGTTTCAAAATGCGGTGAAATTCCAAAAGAGTTGGTTGTGGATTGAACCAGTGGAAAGATTGAAAGCACGTCACTAGATCCACTGAAGCATCACTCAAACCTGTGGCTTCGGCTGTTCCTTCCCGAAACTCGACTAGAGGATGGAATGCAGCTGCTTGTCTCATATCAGCGTTGGGTTCAATTGCTAAGACACGCACTCCTCGTTCTGCAAGAAGCCGCGAGGAAATCCCTGTTCCAGCGCCCACGTCTGCTGCTACTATTGGGGACTGCGTTTCCATTCCCTCTAGGATGACATCAATTGCTGCTGCTGGATAATTTGGTCGATACTTTGCATAATTTGGCGCGCGATCGCAAAATCTTGCGAGTGGATTCCAAGTGTATGGCGGCGTTTGTTCTAAATCAGACATACATACAGCAGAATTCAGAAGTCAGAAGTCAGAAGTCAGAAGTAAAAATGGCTTTCTGCCTTGCTTTGAGACAAGAGCATTGTACCTCGATTACTTGCAATGCGCTGTAATTTTCAAAATGTGGCGAACAATGAACCACTAAGATATGATTTCATATGATTTAGGTTGACGCCACAAGGTCATCTTGAATTCCTCGCAATAGCATCTCCAGCCACGAGTTTCCAGATCATGATTGCATATCCAATCAAAAATTCGTCGTGCTTTGGCGATCGCAACATTTGTTGAAGGATAAATACGGGGGCTAGGACAAAAAACTTCTCCATTAATATGGATTGCAGCAATATGCCAATAATCGCTGCCCTCACCTTCTGGGATAATTTCTAAAAACCCGTCTTTGAAAGGTTCAATAATTCCCATATTCATTCAACATTAACATCAATTCACTTTACAAACAGCCTCTAAGATCTCAGTATTTGAAAATAGCCAATCAAGCTGTTTCTCTCTTTACTTGATAGCAGCGGAAGCAGCAGCAACACAGAAGATAAATAACGGACTGTTTCATTCACTGTACTCAAAATCAGAACAGCAACCGATATAGTTACCCACCCAAGAGCTACTGTGTAATTTGGACTACCTATTTCTTTTGCTATAAATATATGAATGACTATATAACTGCCTAATGCAACTATTTCTGCCCAGCCATAACCAACCATTCCTAAGTATGGTACAAGTAAAAAGGCACTTCCGGCAAAAAGTACTATGTGTGCTGTATGAAACCAAGTGACCGAAAGATTTTTACCCAACAGATAAAGGACTGACGAATGTAAGTTGAAGATAGAATTAGAAATATAGCCAATTGCAATCAACGGAAAAACTTGCAGCAGTGGAGTCCAAACTTTCCCAAAAACGACTGGTAATATAACAGGCGCTACTATTGCAAACGCCGCCATTGGCAAACCAACAGCTAGTGCTTGTAGACGCATTCCCTCTTCAATACTCTTGCGTAGGCGAAATGGATCATTCTCCAATTTCGCAAGCGCCGCCATAGCCAAACGCCAGGTGACAGACTTGGCAAAGGCAAGCATTTCTGCTAAGCGAATCGCTAAAGCGATAAAACCAACAGCTTCAAGCCCAGCAAAACGTCCTACAATAACTGGATTGACGAGCGATCGCAATTGCCAAATCCACGTTGAACTTGAGTAACTCAAACCATATACCAACATCTCCCGTATTAAACTGGGTTTCCAGCATAAGCGTGGGCGTAGATCGGTACTAATGATAGTTAGTGAAACCATAGTGATTTGCTGCAGCCACAAACCACCAGCAGGTGCCCAAGCACCAAGCCCTTTAGGTGCTAGGTAATGTGCCAGGGGTAAAGCTGCTACATAATAGCTAACTTGGCTGATTAACTCGATATAGGCAACACGCTGGAAATTTAAGTCTCGATCCAGTTTGATTGTCAAAGGCAGATTTAACAGCGAAATAGGTAACGTTAAACCCAAAGTTGCTAACAGTGGTGCGGATTCTGGAACGTTCAGCATCTGGGCGATAATGTGTTGCCCTAATACAAGAGTGAGTGTAAAGACACTGCTAATACACAGCAACAGAGTAAAAACTTGGTTATAATCCTGTTGGTCTGGGTTAGATGTTTTACGTAGTAAATAAACATCCAAGCCCCATATACCCAAACCACCGAGAAAACTTACAATTCCATAACTCACTCCATAAAGTCCATATTGAGCCGGCCCAATAACTTTAGTGATGAATAATACGCCAATTAAACTGAGTAAGATACCCAAAGCTTGACGTATGACCATCAAGGCTCCACCCTTAATGACTTTACTACGAAGTCCCACGACAACTCCAATAATAAATAAGTTTTACTTTTGCAAAGAATTCAAAATTTAGGTTATCCCGAAAAGATGAATTCAAGGGTTGTTTTGTTAACTCGAAAAATAATCGGACAATTTTGTTCATAATTGCGTTAGCGCAGCGGGACGCAGTCCTTTCTGAATTCTTTCTGATTCATGTTGCACGAGTTAACAAACCTCTGCGTAAGCTGCGATTAAAAGACCGCACTTTCTCATATCCATCAGGTCCAAGAAATCTCATGACTGCGATCGCAATATTTAAGCGAGTAAACCACGGTTTCAAAATCAGTTGAGGATACATTGCAAATGCTTGCTGAGTATAATGAAAAGCCTGTTCATAATTTTTTGTGTCAATAGCTCTCCATGCTAAAAAAACATACAATCGACCATAACTCCTCGGTCTGAGGTATAAAATATCTGTGGGCAAAGAGCTATAGGTTTTCTCAATTAACTGGCGAAAACCTCTTAACATTGATTCGCAATCTTTTGATTTGTTGTTTGGGTGCTGGCGATACCTCACTAAAGGTTCTTTGACTACTCCATAGTGATAGCGAGTGGCGATACGTATCCACATATCTACATCTTCAATGTAACTCTCCCGGTCAAACAAGCCCAAGATGTCGAAACAAGAACGACGTACCATTGGTGAACTTCCACAGCAAACAGGACTGTCACATGATTCTACAACTTTCTTGTAGACATCACCCTCTGTATCGTTCCTCATGACTAAACCCGTGGGCTTGCTATTCTCATCTATAAAAGCTGTCCAACAGTCTACCAAACCTACCAAAGGATTATTATCTAAGCATTGGGCTTGTTTTTCTAATTTAGTTGGTTCCCAAATATCATCAGCATCCAAAAAGGCAATATATTCGCCTTTCGACTCAACAATTCCCTTATTTCTTGCCGCAGCTGTGCCTTGATTTTCTTGGGAAATCAGTCTGATTCGCGAGTCTGTGATTTGAGACGCCCATTCAACAATTTCATCGGAACTGCCATCATTAATGATTAATACTTCAAAATCTGTGAGTGTCTGATTCCAAATACTCTCCACTGTTTGTGGGAGATATTTCATGGCATTATATGCCGGAATAATAACAGTAACTTTTGGCATAGTTTTGAACTTTCTCATGGGAGAGATTAACTTTGTTTCAACTCATCTGATGAAATCTCACTTCGAGATTTTTCTGACGTCTCTGTGAGTTACTATAGCAATTCTAAATGATTCGTGAAATATTCCGTTACTTCGGCTGTCATTTGTCATTCTTCATTGGTCTTTTGTATAAAAAAATGAAAAATGACTGATGACCAAGAAAGGGGTGTAAGGGTGTAAGGGTGTAAGGGGAAGAGAAAATTTTCTAGCCCCTAAGAGGGGCGCACTCTCGGATGTGGAAAGCTGTTGGAAATTATAACTAACTAAGTAAGTCGGTGCAAAAAAATCAAACTGTGTAAAGAAAAGTAAATAAAGCTCAAACTCTTTCTCTCCCTACTCCCTGCTCCCTGCTCCCTGCTTTATTCCAACAAGAATTATTTACGCCGACCTACTTACTAATTATTTCCTATTCTCCATTGTCCATTATCCGTTGATGTGTGTCGCCGCAATGTTCGTATAAGTGTTTTCATTTTTTCATAGGTTTGATGCCCAAATGTTTTCAAGAGTGTCAAAGCTATGATTTGACGGATGAAGTCCCAAGAAAAAATAAGTTGTGGATGATGAGCGATCGCCTGACGATTAAACTGCCAAGCTTGTTCATAATCTTTATTATTGATCGCTCTCCAAGCTAAGTAGAGAGAAATCCGACCATATCCCTTTTCTCTTAAAGGTAATAAATCTGCATGAACTGACTCAAAAGCTTTCTCAACAATTGTACGAAAAGCTTCCAAAGTTCCTTGACAATTTGTAGACTTACTACCTGGATATTGGCGATAGCGAACTAAGACTTCTTTTATAACTGCAAAACGATATCGCGAAGCAAGGCGAATCCACATATCTAAATCTTCAAGAAATGGTAATTCTCGGTTAAATAACCCTACCGTTTCAAAACAACTGCGACGAATCAAAGGTGTACTATCACAAGCGCATACTGTTTTAAACTGAACAAGCTGCTTCCATACGTCGTCTCCCTCTGCGTGAGAAACAACAACTCTTCCTGTAGACTTGCCTTGTTGGTCAATTAAAACTGTCCATGTATCTACCAAACCAACTAATGAGTTTTCTTCTAGATATCGCACTTGCTTTTCCAGTTTGGTTGGCTCCCAAATATCATCAGCATCCAAAAGCGCGATATACTCTCCAAGCGCAGCAGAAATTCCTGTGTTGCGTGCTCCAGATGAACCTTGATTCTGCTGCGAAATCAGTTGAACTCGTGGATCTTTTATTTGAGAAACCCACTCCACAGTTCTATCAGAACTTCCGTCATCAACAATTAAGACTTCAAAATCTGTGAACGTCTGCTTGAGCACACTCTCCACAGTTTCTTTTAGGTAAGCCATAGCATTGTAAGCTGGAATAATCACAGAAACTTTCGGCATATGACCCTCTTGTATTTAATGAGTTGGTAACGACACTTTTTTCTTGGACTGCAAAATCATTTCTAAAATCAGATCGCGATAACGCAATGCGATCGCATCCCAACTAAAGCGAGCAGCATTCTGTCTAGCACGTTGACTCCAGTCACCACTCAGCGCGTCTTTGATAGCAGTTGTGTAAATATCCATATTGGTAACATCACATAGAATACCACTATCACCAACAAGATATCGCCGCATTTCATCGTCAGTAGCGACAACGGGTAACCCGCTAGCCATAGCTTCTAAGTAAACAAGCCCGAATGGCTCGTTAATGGAAGGGAGTGTAAAGACATCCGCACTGCGGTAAACTTCAGGCATCTGATCATGGGGGAAAGTCCGAATCGCAAACCGATGCGATCCCAGCAACTGATCTCCCAGCGCTTGAAAGTATGCGCTATCAGGTCCATCTCCACATATACAAAGACTAACGTGAGGTAAACGGGCGACTGCTTGAATGGCTAGTTCAACTCGCTTATGATTCTTCCGGCTTAAACTAGCCACACACAGCGCGATTGGTTTTGGTAAATCAAGATTAATCGCTGTTCCTTTTGGTGTAAATCGCTCAAGATTCACACCATTGGGAATTACACTCACAGGTTGCGTCGGTTTCAAATTATGGGCGAATGCTGCTGTCGCTTCATCCAACACGACGAGATGATCTGGACGAAAACGAAGATTGCGCTGCAAACATTTTCCTTCTGCATTTGAGCTATTGTGTTCAGTAAAAAGTATCGGCGTCCCCGTCAGCGCTCTGACACAAGCAGCCATTGCCAATCCACCATAATCATTGTGAGGAAAAATCAGGTCAGCAGGATGTCTAAGCAAATGGAATAAGCAAGGAAAAAAACTCGTTAGATGTTCCACCACAATCTCAGGAGTTGAGAATTTACCCATCAGTGGAGCAACCAGAGGGTGACGCACAGCATGATAAGCATGAGAACGGGGAATGCATGGAATGGGGTGGCTAAAAGATCCACAATCAGCACCACTAAGCAGTTCGACTTCAAAGTAGGAACTCAGACGACGAGTCAGTTCAATCGCCACAATTTCTGAACCACCACTCCAGTTAACTCCGGTGCTGGGATGGACTAAGACAACTCGGTAGGGTCGTTCACCTCTTTTACTTAATTGAGTGTTATTGATGGGACTAATAGTTTTTGTGGTCATTCTTAAACGATTTTATAGACAATATAGAAATCCGGTTTTGTTTATGAATTTACTAGTTAAGGGGAACGCTTAACAGGGAACGCTTAACAGGGAACAGAGAACGCTTAACTTTTAACTGTACCTATAGCAGTCCTAAATCATTCGTAATATTTTATCTTCTCTTTCTTGGCGTCCTTGGCGACTGGCGTCGCCAACGGAGGGAGACCCTCTCCGAAGTTGCCACAACGCGGGGAACCCGCGCAAGGCACAACTCTTGGCAGCGCTGGCTCGTCTTGTTGCTAATCGATAATTCTCACAACTCATATAGGATTGCTATAGTTCAGTAGAAATAAAATAATAATCCTAGAAAAGAAATTCTAGAAACTGCTTTCGGCTAGGTTGTCACTGCTTTTGGCTTGAAAAATGTGAGTAATGGTTTTTCGATATATAAATATATCAAACATCCACAAATGATAGCTATAATTGCAAAAATCAATCCTAAAATATCTGAAAATACCAGGGTTTGAAAAATATTCAATGATAAATTTTTCAAAACTTTCGTTATCTGGTTGATGAAAAAACCATGTGCTAGATAGATAGAGTATGATGCATTGCCTAAAAATAAAAGAATATTAGGGACGTTAATAGTTTTTTTCAGTTCCAAAGAAGCACCACCGACAACAAGAAGTGTACAAGCAATGCCGAATGTCATAACAGATGATACTCCGAAAAATTTGTAGAAATAATCGATAGCTGATAACGTATAGAGAAAAATCCCTACATATAGAAATGGTATTCCATTACTGATTTTTTTGCTTAACAAAGCATAGGCAGCTAAGCAACCTAAAACAAATTCCAGATTGTACTCAGAAAATACAAAATGAAGTAATATATTATCTTGAGGGAATTGAAGAATACCAATAAAATGAAAAAATACGCCTGATAACCAAGCGATAATTATCGGAAAAGAAAACTGAGGTTTCAACGCAATCAAGAGTGCAAACATAAGGTAAAAGAAAATCTCAAAGCTGAGTGTCCAACTCACTCCAAGAAAGGTTGATGAAAGAATGTGTCTGTCTTGAGGAAAAAGCAGAAAAGCTTTGAGAAATTCTCCAATACCAATATCCTTGATATTAGATTTTTCAAACAATATGAAAGATACAAATATTTTACTTATTAAGACAACCCAGTAAAGCGGGTAGATGCGTGTAAAGCGTTTAAACAAAAATGTTCCTAATTGGTTTTGATGACCTATATCCTTCTGATGAATATAAAACATAATAAAACCGCTTAAGACAAAGAAAAAGTCCACTCCTGACCCTCCAAAAGTGGTTATTTTAAAGAAAAAATTTTGATTCAAATTCTGGTTATATATGAGATCTGTATGGGCAAGTACTACTAGTACTGCTGCCAACCCTCGATAAACCTGAATAAGATTTAGTCTTTTCGCTGACATAAATTCTAAAGTTTCCAAGCCATAATTTTTATCATCAGTAAAAACGCTTTGGAGAACGGATCAACGTAGTACTGCTCTCTACAGGGTGTTCATTCCAGTTCCACCCTGCGACTGCCATTAAAGTAAACCAATAAAAAAACAGAGTTGTATGACTCCAGATATTTTCTGTAATCATTCCTACAGGGATCGCTAGAGAAATAGCGAACAGAACTGAACATAACTCACGTTGAGCGCTGCCAGGTGGTGCTGATCGCATAAGCTGGATAAGACGCACACCTTGAGCCACAATAAACACTAAAAAAGTTACAAAACCAAGTATCCCACCTTCTACTAAAGCTCGGACATAATCATTGTGAGGAAGTAACCCATTAGTAGATACATTGATACTCAATCCCAAACCGTAACCTAAAAAGGGATGCAGACGCCAAGCATTTAGCAATGTATACCATTGGGAAATTCGCCAGTTAAAACTGTTGTTATCGCTTTGTGAAAGTAGAATAGCTCGCGATACATCGATATTTGGATTGAGTAGGGGTGTATTGGCGAGTGAACTTAGGCGTTCTCGTCCAAACTCGGTGCTGGCAAATAGTCCCAACACAAGCGCTACAAATAAAACTCCACCTATGAGGTTTACTGGGCTTAATTTGGGAGCAACCAAAACCACAACAAAGGTAGCAATCATCATCAAGCCAAATAATGCCTTAGTACTCACATAAAAAAATGCTAGTAAACCTAGCAACAATAACCACACAAAGCTTTGTCTTGATTGCTTGAGTTTCCACCAGGTTAAACCAATAAATAGTAACAGCAAAGTGACAAACCCATTAGGGTGACCAATCGTCCCTTTGATGCGAAAACCTTCAGATGATATTGAACCAGCATCATAATTCTGCGCTGAGAGAAAAGCGGGTAAGACAGAAGGTATGAACATCTGCATCAACCCTACAACGAGTGGTGCTACCAAAGCTAAGAACAGCACAGAGATCATTTTCTCAGGAGGAATTCGGTCTTTGAGCTGCATCACCAACAGATAAACCATCAACCACGAAAAAAGACGAATCCATTCACGGATGCTGTCTGACAAATACCCAGCAGCTAATCCCAACCCTCCCAAACACAGAAGTACTACCCATAAGCCTTGTAGGATCACCCAGCCAGCAAAGAACCACCAAAAGCGATCCGTGCGTACGACTTGCCCTCTCAATAACATAACTGTAACGTAAAGCAAAGTCAGAACATCTAGCCCAAGAGCAAACATCGCTGGTAGTTGTTGCCCAGAGAAAGGATCTAGAGAGGTACGTAAAACTAAAAGTCCGAGAACGACTTGTTCAAAGCTAGTAAAAAAGTAAAAAAGAAATGGTATCGCACCCAAAGCTAAGCCCAAGTAGAGAGGTTTGGTACTTCCGATCAGGAATCCTGTTACCAAACCAACTACCACACCTGCTAACCCAATCAAGAGTCCCAGACGAGAAGAAGGATCCAAACGTTGTTTGGTCAACATTACTACCTCTGCCTCATACCGTTCGCAGAATTTCTTGTACCATCTGCCGCACCAATCAATTGCTTCTGAGATTTGGGTAATCGAGGTCGGTAACGATAAGTAGGATAGCGGTAATTTTGTGTCAAATGTGTCATTCCATTCACCACGACTCCCAGGATAGATATCCGATTTTGTGTTAAATCAGATACACACTTGGAGAGAACTTCTTTATCCGTGAAGCCTGGACGTGCAACCAGCATAAGTCCATTACCTTCTTGAGCTAATGTTAATGCATCCGCACAAGCAGTTAATGGTGGTGTATCTATTATAACTAAATCATAATTTTCAGATGCTTCTGCCATCAAGGATTTCATATCAATTGACTCTAGCAATTGTGAGGGACGTGCGTGTTGATTGCCACAAGTCAATACATCTAGGTTCTCAATATCTGTTGGCTGCACAGCATCCAGCAAGGATACATTTCCTTCTAACACATCGGTAATCCCTGGACCAGGGGCTAGGTTGAACAGTGTGTGCTGGGAAGGTCTTCGCAAATCTGCATCAATAATCAATGTTCGCCAAGATAGCATACCTACAACGGCTGCAAGGTGTGATGCAACTATAGATTTACCTTCTCCAGATATAGTACTACTGACAACAATTATCCGCAATTGTTCCGATTTGCGAAACTCCAAAGTTTTGAAGAGTGTGCGGTAAGGTTCAATCAACTCCATATTATCTAAGAATTGACTGGCTGGATCAAGAACAAGCGTCTTAGCAGGTAAACGTGGTAAAATTCCTAGCAATGTTAGCTGTAGTAGTTCTTCAGCTTCGGCAGGATCGCGTAGTGTATTATCCATCACCTCTAGAAGTAACACAACGCCAACACCTAGCATTATTCCAAACACAGAAGCAAGTGCTAATACCACTTTCTGCTTGGGTTCAGATGGTGATGATGGTGCTACGGCATTCTCGATCGCACGAATGTTGCTCACTTTTTGTGCTTCTGTCAGCCGTGCTTCTTCCAGTTTGCCTTGTAGGAACTTCAAAGATACTGCGGCTTCTTCCCGTTTGCGGGTTAGTACAGTGAGTTGTTGCTGTTTCATGGGTAGTTGACCCAGACGATTCTGGAGATCAACTTGCTTTTGCTGGAGAAGTTTGAGCCTATCATTAACTGCAGACTCTTCGATTCTATTGAGGATAAATTTAGAGTTTAAATCTTGAGAGAGTTGATCACCAGCGAAATTATTTGTGGAGTCGCTTTGATTTTTTGAGGACACGCGACCCAGTTGTTGTGATAATACTGCACGCAAGGCATCCCGTTCTCCAACTAAGTTCGCCACAGCTGGATGATCATCTGTAAAGCGTAAACGAGCTTCGATGATTTTATTTTCCAGTTCTGATAACTTAGCTCGCAGTTTCTTAATTTCTTCGTCTTGTCCGCTGCGAACGGATGAATAGGCGTTGTTCAGGTTTGTACTTTTGGTAACTTGCTGCAAGGATGCATCTCGCGCTTTTATCTCTTGAAGTTGAGCTGAGAGAGTACGCTCTTGGTCTTCTAGAGTTGCTATACTCTCCACCAAGCTTTTTGTTTGTTCTTCAACGGAGACAATACCGCTCAATTTTCTGTATTTGTTTTCTTGCGCTTCAGCTTGTAGCAGCTTATTTTCCGCCTCGGGTACTTGTTTGCGTTCTAAAAATTGCTTAACCTTTGTAGCCTGAAGACCAATGCTTTTTATGTTGTCCTCAACTATCGCTTGAGAAATGGCGTTGAGTAGCTTAGCTGCAAGCTGAGGATCGCGAGATTGATAACTTAGTTCCAAAATATTGGTTGCTGGAACAATTTTAACTTTTAAATTACGAGTGAGTTCTGTAGTTGATACAGGACTTTGAGATAAATTACCGTTTATCTGAGGAAAGGCAATCGCGATCGCTCGTTCAAGAACACGTTGCGACTTGATCAGTTCTGCTTGATCAGCCAAGGGACTAATTCCTGGTGCGTTTGCAGACACTTGGGTGAGATCACGACCTAATTCTGAGACACTCACCCTTTTGTCGTCCAGCATCAGTCGCGCATAAGCTTCATATTTACTTGGTGTCACCGCAAGATATGCGATCGCCCCACCAATCACAGCAACAAATGCAGCGACTGCGGGAATACTTCGTCGCCTCAGCACTGCTAGTACACTTGATATTCCTTTTTCCATTAGATCTTTCTCCCTTATTTCATGAGTCATGAGTCATAACTCATGACTCATGAAAATTTGAATAAATAACTTGGTTGAGTTCACCTATACTTACGACACGGGTGTGCCGTAAGTTCTACAGTATACGCTGCGCTCGCCGAATGGCGCGCCAGTCACCTAAAAGGTCACAACAGCCTCCTTTTGGACAAATCTGACCAGTTGCTGTCCAATTGGAAACTTACTTGGTGCAGCGGCGTCACAAATGACAAACGACTACCTAACTTACCTATTTTTTCCCAATAACCTCCGCAAGTCCAGTTTGCCTTTGTTGGTAAATATTTACTGGTTCGGGGGAGGAAATAAGTGTTGTATAGAGTTTGAGGGTTTCGTTCGTGATGTGATCCCAGCTATAGTTCAGTTGTACATGTCTTTTTGCATGCACAGCCATAGCTCTTAGTTCTTGTGGGTGATGTATTGCCCAGTCTAAGGTGTCAATAAAAGAGCTGAGGTTTCCAGCTTCAAACAACTTTCCGCGACCTCCACTAATTAATTGCTTGTGAGGTGGGATGTCACTTGCTACGACTGGTATCTCTTCCTGCATTGCCTCTAACATTGCTAGAGGTAGTCCTTCTAGATTAGAGGGAAGGACAAATAACCCTGCTCCCCGGACAATTTCCCAAAGACGTTGTCCTCGAAGTTCGCCTGCAAAGACAATATTTGGATTATTTGCAACCTTTTGTAATAGTTGTGATGTGAATGATTTCGTATCGCTCACACCACCCGCTAGAACGAGTTTCCATCCAGGAGGATTCAAAGCAGTAAAGGCATCAACTAGCAAGTCAGGACACTTTTCTGGTACCAATCTACCCAAAAAGACAATATAGCGCTTTTGCTCAAGACCTAATTGAGTACCGTAACCAAAATTGGGATCTGACTCACCATACCTGGCTGGGGCGTTGGGGATGTAGACTGTCTCTCTACCATAAGTTTGCAAAAAGTAGGTTTGGAGCACATTGGATACGACTATCAGTCCGTCAGCGAAACGAACAGCAGCCTTTTCTCCCATTTGAATAACGCGAGTTGAAAAGCTCCCCCATTTAGCACGTTGCCAATCTAAACCTTGACAGGTTACGACAATCTTTGCACTATTGATAAGTTTTGGTAAACAAGTGAATAGAGATGGACCAAGAGCGTGAAAATGAATGATATCGTATTTTGTGTTAGAGGCTGCTAGTGCTCCTAGTGCTGACGTCACTAAAGCATCCACTCCTCTTAAACCGAAACCAGGTAAAGAGATAACTTGGACGCCCTGATAGTCGTAACGGTCTTGCCAGGAACTGTCCGTATAAGAGGAGCGGGCAAATAAATCAACAGAGTGTCCTTGTTTTACCATACGAGGATACACTTCTGCACAGTAATGCTCAATGCCGCCCTGTTTGGGAGGTAGACCTTTTGCACCAATGACAGCAATTTTCATACTAGTTAAGTCGTGCTAGTTTTGTGATGTAAAAGCATGTACAAATCGAAATCAATTTACATTTTGTAACAGAGATGAAAACAACAACACAAGACGTGGGAACACAAGAAAGTTCTGTTTCTCTGTTTCAATTTCTGAACTCTAAAAAAGCATTGTCTCTCCCTGATAACTATAATTTTTCGTCTTTTATATTTCCTTGTTTTTGTTTTGAGAGCGCATTCTGTTCAGACCTGAATCGCAATGCTATTGCGCTGTTCCCAGCGATTTAGCATTTCGCTGTAAACCTGTTGAACAACCGTACTCGCTGCATAAGGCTTCGCAGTCTGCACGCAAGATTCTGTCGGATAATCTCCTGGATGCAGGAGTACTTTCCGTAAAGCATCTGCTATGCACCTAGGCGTTCGTTCAGAACAAACAACCCCACTCTCAGCAGTTAGTAATTTTGGGGTTTCACCACATTGAGTCGTGACGACTGGAGTCCCACTCCCAAGCGCTTCTAAAACCACCAAAGGTAGACCTTCGTATGCACTGCTGAGGACAAAAACATTGCAGACACGATGAAGCTGTGCGAGTTGACTTTGAGTCATTGCTCCCAGCATCGTAACCTTATCTACAAGTCCTAATCTTGCAATTTCCGCACGCATTTCTACTCCTAACTCGCCATTCCCCGCTACAAGTAGGTGAGTATGAGGCTCGTTTAAAGTAGCAAACGCACGTACTAGCAAAATCGGGTCTTTTTGAGGATGAAGCCTCCCAGCAAATAAAATAAAACGAGTCTGTTCATCCACACCTAGCCGAGACGCCAGTTCTCGCCTTTTGATTTCTCGTTCATCTTCTTTTAACGGGTAAAAAATTCCATTGTCAAAAGAATTTTTGATGTACGCAATTCGGTCTTGCAAGCTAGGATAACGCTGCTTATATAGTTGCGCTGCATCAGTATTACACGAGAGAATTTGGCCAAACTGACGAACTAACAAACCTTCTAATGCAAAATATGCAGCAGGAAATCTTCGCCAAAGAATAGCTTTTTTATCACCAGCTGCTTGCATTTGCGTCTGTATATCATTGTGGATAAACAGAGTTTTCTCCCCCTGCCAATTAAGAGCTGCTATTGTTGGCTCTATCCTGTGAAAATGCATAAAGTCGGAAGCAAAACGACGCCCTAAAAGGGCTGCGGTATATTTTAGCGTTGTTGGAATTAAGCTTCGGACGTTATCATCTTCCAGTGTAAATAAGGGCAAAAAAGCAATTTCTCTACCTGCAAATTCTGCTTGTTGCCATTTACCAACAGGGTTTTTTGGATCAATATTTGTTCCTACAAGTTTTACCTCAAACTCGCTGGGGGCGTATTTGATAAATGTATTTATGAGTGTTTGTATACCTCCGATTGTGGCGTTCCAAGGATTGAACTGGTAAAAAATCGTGAGAACAGGTTTACGCATGGGGACTACCCTGCACAACTTTTGTACAACAAATCAAATGTTTTTCAATTGTCAAAAAGCACTCAAAAACTTTAAATATATCCTCCTACACACTAAAGAAATTTGAGCGTTTTTGTATTCCTCCGATAGTCATAATCAACTGGGTTAAATATCAGTATCATCTTGGCATATTGTAAGATTTATAACCACTGGCGTACAAACACAGAAAGAGTTTTCTACCTTCAGAAAAGGCACATAATTTCTATGTGATTTTTACACTTAGGTCTAATTACATTTATCAAATAGTAATATTTCTGAAGCCAATTTTTACTTCATAAATCTGATCTTTACAAAATCTTTATAATGATTGTATAAATTTTACACCACTAGTATCAACATTATGGTATGCTGTTTTCTTTATACACTTATGAAAAAACAGATAAAATTTACAGCAATTTAATAAACCTAATTGTAAAAAAAAAGGAGGTTTTGAACTCTGTCTACGTCCAAATGTGGAAAGATGCTTGAAGAAAGCAGAACTATTCAAAGCAGCTATGGTGAAGGTCAGAGCATGAGTGGAGAATTCAAACCCCCACTCAAAGTCTTGACCACCAAATCTGCGATTTAGTGGTCAAGAGCAAGCAATATTGGCTACCCCATAGAATCAGTAAACACCGAAGCGCTGTTATATCTGTTACGACTTAGATTTTGCTTCTAAGTTTTCTAAGCGGCTTCTGAGTTCTTGGTTTTGTTGTTTAAGTTGGTCAAGTTCAGAACGTAACTGACGAAGCGCATTTTCGGAACCAATGTTGGTTTGCACCTTGGAAATCTCTTCCTCAGCGTAGCGACGTACGCGCCCATCTGGTGTTTGGTCAGCCAAAGCTTGCAAAATTCCAATTGCTTTGGCGATTTCCATTTGTCCAAGGGCTGCGACTACTGCTATTTGAGTTAAAAAGAATGTTTCGTTGGAAATTTCTGTCAATCGCTCTAAAACACGTTCCACATTCGCACTACTTTGACCAACAGAAATCTTTCCAAGAGCGCGAATTGCGGCTAAACGCAAGGGTTGTGGTACACCAAGGTGGGTGTATTCCATGAGAAGATTTAAAGCGGCTTCTGAGGTTTTGAGTTCGGCGAGACCTGCGATCGCACCACTGCGTACGACTTCATTCCAACCCGCCTTTTCTTCCAAAACGGATTTTAGCAGCTTGATCACCTTTGCTTCCTTTGGTTTATCTTCTGTTGTCCCAGCCCCTATGACTCCTACAGTACGAGTTGCTGTGGCTTCTACATAGTAGCTAGGATCGCCTACCTCCAACAGTTCTTTCAACACCTTATAGCTTTCATGAGTTTTGACCTTTCCAAGTGCTTCCACCACAGCACGGCGCACGTATGAACTCTCATCCTTTAAACCAACAACCAACTCATCAAAGACTTGATCAAGCTTGATTTCTGCAAGTTGTTTAGCCACCTCGACGCGTACACCCCAGAAGGGGTCATTTTTGAGTGCAGCAGACAGCGCTTTTAGGGCTTTATTACCGCCTTTTTTCGCCAAAGCTTCTGCTGCTAAAATGCGGGAGATAGGGTTGGGATCAAATTCCAACTGCGCTTTCAATTCTGGTAGTGGGTATTCCAAAGACACCGTTTTCAGGTAGTGATTCCCCACATCAAAGCTGATAAATTGAGGTTTTTGCTCAAGAGGGAAATAGAAGCTTTGTTCTAGTTCATTCACTCGTACTGTAAAGGTTTTAAGGTCACAAGATCTAGTATGTGAAGCAGTCAAAGAGGAAGTCTCAAAGTCTGGTTCTTGGACGTACCCAAAACCGATAGGGATTTTTAAGTCAAATAAATCGCTACTATTTCCGACACTTGCTTGAGTTTGAGTCACGCTTATCTTAGCCAGCTTGCTATCAGAATCCCAGGAGTAAGTGACTTTAAAATCAGGATGACCACCTCGATAGACATACTGGTCAAAAAGAAACAACAGATTGCGTCCAGTTGCTTTTTCAATCGCCCGTAATAAATCAACTGTTTCCACAGTTTTGTGGGCATTATCCCGTACAAATGTCTGAATTGCTTTCCAAAACAATTCTTCTCCCAATTGGATCCGAATCATGTGATAAACACATGAGCCTTTTTCGTAGATGTGACGGTCATAAAGTTCAATAGCTTCCCGGTAAACATGGGTGACCATTGGACGGCGATAGCGAGCACTATCTTCAGCCAGATAACTGCGAGCTTCCTGTAAACGATAGTATATGGCTTCTTGAGCACCGTACTCATGCTCTGTCCACATAACTTCGGAGTAAGAAGCCATCCCCTCCTTGATCCAAGCATGAGACCAATGCTTAATCACTACCAAATCACCAAACCATTGGTGCGCCAGTTCGTGGACAACCAAGCTTTCTGTGTTGCGGTTATCTAATGCTGCTTTCTCATCCAACAAACATCTATCAGTTAACAGTGTAGCAGATGTATTTTCCATTCCCCCAAAGATGAAGTCGTCAACACAGACTTGAGCGTATTTGGGGTAAGGGTATCGATAGCCATATTTTTCGCTCAAAAACTCTATCATTTGGGGAGTTTTGCCCATACTACGTTTGGCGTCTTCTTCACGACCTTTTTCAACGTAGTACGTGACGGGTATTGTGTTCCACTCATCACGAATTTCGGCAAAGTCACCGACTGCTAAAGTCATTAAGTAGGTCGGATGAACTTGCTGCTGTGACCAGTGGTAGATTTTGTCGTCACCAAGTTCATCTGTAGCAATAAGTTCCCCGTTGGAAATTGCTATCAAGGGTTTGGGGACGCGGATGCGAATTTCAGAAGTAGAAAGTTGTCCGGGGTAGTCAAAGCAAGGGAACCAGAAGCGGGAGTCTTCGTCTTCTCCTTGAGTCCAAACTTGGGAAGGTTTATGAGGATAGTGTTTGTCGCTTTGGATAAAATACAAACCGCGTTGTGGTTTGTCTGCTGAGTAATCGATCGCAATGACAATGGACTTGTCAACTTGTGTAGGTGGTTCGAGTTGGATAGATAACTGTTGTCCATCGTAGTCAAAGTTTTGCGCTTTTCCATCCACTTGTACTGATTCGATACCTAAGTTGACAGCATCTAAATTTAAACGGTCAATACCGTAGCGGATTGGTTTAAGTGTTATGCTACAACGACCTTGGTATTTTTTGTTAACGATATCCAGACTGAGATCTAAAAAAATATGCTCTACTTGTCCAGGATGATCTGGATTGTAATGCGGTTTTGCCCCAGGTAACTCAAAAGTTTTATACTGTGTTTTTTCTGTATCAAAAAAATGTTGTGACATTGATGTTTACTGAATCTTGGTAACCCTGAAAATTCCTTATGAATGTTGTAAGGAAAAACAGCTTGATCGCGTGTTATCCCTATGTCAACTTAGGATACACCCTGAACATTTTGTACACTGTTGTCATTGAACATACAGTGTTTGGCTCCTAAGCAATTAAAATTCTGTAATAATATCCTGATGGTTTTATATAGCTTAGAATAGCTTGTTACCACCAAAAGGAATATATTTTTCAGATAAAGAACAATATCATTTGTAGATTTGTTCTTAACGCTTTTGAAGTACTACTTAGAGCGCTATTATACCCATATTTTCTCAGATTGACAATCTGATCACTAAATCCCCATAAACCAGTGCAGCCAAGTTTAGTGAATCCGCAAAATCCACAATGACATTCTGACTAAGATCTAGGATAATTCGTTGAGCAAAAGGGAACATTTACAATGCCCGAAAGTCGGTCAAAATTTATAATTCCTGCTGTTAGTACTGCCATAGTTGTGGCAGGAGGAATAGCAGCATATGTGTATTTGAAAGGTGGTCCCTCTGGAGATATTTCTGATGTTTTGGGCGCTGCTAAAGTTGTGCCAGATGAAGCAATTTTGGCAACTTACATTTCTACTGAGCCAAAAGTTTGGGCAAAGTTGGAGCAATTTGGCACTCCCGAAGCACAACAGATAGTCGCACAAAATTTGGAAAACTTAAATAAAAAACTGTCAAATGATGGCAACATTTCTTATGAAAAAGATTTAAAACCTTGGGTTGGTGGTGTTATGGTTGCCATGCTACCCTCAAGTCCAGCAAAACCCGCTGCACAGAATGCTCCGCAAGCGACACAAGATTCTAAAATTTTGATTGTGGTGGGAATCAAAGATAAATTGGGTGCCTTGAATTTTGCTAATAAATTGAAGGCACAAAAAGAAGTCAAGGTAGAGGAAACTGACTACAAAGGCGAAAAAATTATAGAAACGACTGGTAAGAATGAGCACAATTATACAGCGGTTTTAAATACGACTTATGTTGTCATTGCTCCGGAAAAGCAATCTGTAGAGCACGCAATTGACACTTATAAAGGTGAACCTTCTTTTGCAAGTAAAGAAGGTGCAAACAATATGTTAACAAACGGTGTCAATGTAGACAACACCTTAGCGCAAATTTATGTACCTGATTATCGCAGCATGGTACAGCAATTAATAACCGCAAATCCGAACGCCACGCCGATTTCTCCAGAAAGCATGAAGCAATTAAAGCAGATGAAATCTATGGTGGCGAATGTAGGAATTGATAATGCGGGTGTGCGGCTCAAAGCCATTGCCAAGTTAGACCCAGAATTGGTCAAATATCAGTATGAAAACAGTTCTGCTGATGTGGTATCTCAATTTCCTGCTGATACAATCGCCATGTTGAGCGGAAAAGGAATCAGCAACTGGTGGTCAGCGCTTGTGGAACAATCAAAAGATACTCCTGAGTTGAAGCTTACGCTTGAACAAGCTCGATCGCAACTGAAATTAGTCAATATTGACCTGGATAAAGAAATTTTCGGGTGGATGGATGGAGAATTTGGTTTTGCTGCTATTCCGTCAAATCAAGGTGTGTTGGCGCAGCTTGGTTTTGGGGGAGCGTTAGTTTTCCACACAAGCGATCGCAAAATGGCCCAAAGCACCCTCAACAAACTGGATGACTTTGTGAAAGCACAATCAGTCAATGTTGCAAAAAGAAATATCGGCGGTAAAGAAGTTACAGAATGGCTGATTCCTCAACAAGGAGCTTTATTAGCACACGGGTGGCTAGATAATGACTCCGTATTTGTCACTATTGGTGGTCCGGTAGCCGAAACCCTTTGTGATCGTAAAGGTGAGTCTTTAGATGATAGCAACAATTTCAAAGCTGTTACTAGCACTCTCCAAAAGCCTAACGGTGGATATTTTTACTTAGATATGGACAAAACCGTACCTCTGTTAAATCGTCTTGCCACTGCACAACAGCAGCCTATGACTCCTCAAACAAGTGCTATTATAAGTTCCATTCGCGGTTTGGGTTTGACTGCTACTAGCCCCGACAAAACAACTACCGAAGTTGATATGTTGCTTGCACTGAAGCCGAAAACAGGGAATTAGCTCCGACTGCGAAAAGTCAATTTTTAGGAAAATAAAACCACAGATGCACACAGATTAATTATCTGTGTACATCTGTGGTTTTTATACGGCGATGCTGTGTTTGTGCCGCTAAATGCCAACAGTCTAGCTCAAGCGATCGCCTGGAACAATGGCTATACCAAATCTCACCAACTGAACCATATTGTGCTATATAAGGTTTTCAAAGATTTTTGGTAAATTAATCTTTTGAGTAATCGATGACGCGAACGATGGGATATATACTTCTGCAATATGATTCAAATAGACAGGCTTTCTCCTGATTCCAAAGGTAGACAATTCATTTGACCAACTTTACTGATGAACACAGCTGTAAAAAACACTCCCGGATTAGCTTCGCGTTTTGTAAATGGCGTTCTGGCAATCAAGCCTTTAGCCAGTTTAGCCAAGCATCAAGCTAGGCAAATGATGATTAAACGCGCTAAGAAAATAGGAGTAAATTGGCTCGAAGAAGCACAAACGCTACAAGCGCGTAATTGGCAAGCTGACTTCGCGAAAGTACAAAATCCCAAGCTTTCTTACCCAGAATACTACCTGCGGTCATTCCACGCTTACGAAACAGGAAATCTCAGTTGGGAAGCGGCTTCGGAAGTAGAGTCGGCGGCTTATGCTGTCCATGCCAGAATTTGGCAGGATGCTGGGGCAAAGGGCGATCGCATGCTGCGCCAAAGTTACCATGACATCATCAAACAGCAAATTCCCCAAGAACCACAAGACATCCTAGATTTGGGGTGCAGTGTGGGTTTGAGTACTTTTGCCTTACAAAAAGTTTATCCCGATGCCAAAATTACGGGTTTAGATTTATCTGCCTACTTCTTAGCCGTTGCTCACTACCGTAGCGAGCAGCACCATGTTAATGTTAACTGGATTCATGCAGCTGCTGAATCTACTGGGCTACCAGATGGCTCATTTGATTTAATTTCCATTTTTCTGATGTGCCACGAACTGCCTCAAGCAGCAACTAAACAGATTTTTGCTGAAGCCAGACGTCTACTGCGTCCCGATGGACATCTGGCAATTATGGATATGAATCCCAAATCTGAAATCTACAAAAAAATGCCGCCTTACATTTTGACGCTCCTCAAAAGTACTGAACCGTATCTTGATGAATATTTTACGTTGGATTTTGAGCAAGTGATTGTAGAGGCGGGGTTTAAAACTCCCACTATCACTCCTAACAGTCCCCGTCACCGCACTATTATTGCTCAAGCGTAAAGACGTAGATGCTACGTTCCTACATGGAATTGTTGTGTGCAGCCATACCACCCCTACTGCTTCTGCTCTACTACTATTACCGCATTCCTTCTGCCCCTTCTTTGATGCGGCTGCTGTTTTTCTTTGTGTTAGGAGCAATATCTGGTGTTCTTGCTTTTCAGCTAGAAGGGGTTTTTGAAACAGTCGCCAATAATTTTGTTGACTGGGAAAGAATGCAGCGTGTTTTCGCAGGTGTTGTTCTGCGACAACTTATAGAAGTCGGTCCTGTTGAAGAAACCTGTAAGCTGGTAGCGGTGATTGTCCCAACTTACCTTTTCCAACCTCGATACCGATTTCGCCCCACTTCTGTTTTTCTATTTACCATAGCGGTTGCCCTTGGATTCACTGCCCAAGAGAATTGGATTTACCTTTCTCATGACACGGCACCAATTTTTGAGCGAATTATCAGCACACCAATTCATGCCATGTTTTCTGCCCCTTGGGGGTATGTCCTGGCAATATGTATTAGCGAAAACATTTCTTTGTATGGATATCGGCAGTTTTTGCCTGCGGCTTGGCTCAATGCTGTGATTTGTCATGGTTTAGTGAATGTTCTATCTATGAGCGATCGCTATCCAATACCACTAAATTTGCTCAATTATGGCTTGTTCCCGTTTCTGTTGTGGATGTTTTGGCGACTACAGCAGTTACAGGTAAGGGTGCAAGGCGAACTTCCAATAATTCTGATTTCTGGATACACACCTAAACAGCGCTTCCAACAACGTACCTTGGTGCTGTTAGCTTTGTTGCTGGCTGGAAATGCTCTTTTTGGGCTATTTCTTTTAGTCAAAAGTCTGAGCTTTTTGAATCTATCTCAGCTTTTTGACCGTGATGTTGTGTCATTTATACTTAGCCGCTTATTGCTAAATGCAGGTTTTGGACTTGTAGCATGGGTGATTTATACCTCTTTGCGACGTTCAGCACGTCGTTGAGATTTTTAATTTGTAAACAATTTAGGCTTATACCAACCAGCTACGGCGGCAGATTCGCTGCCGACAGTAGTAGTAGTAGTCGCTCACTGTTTACAATTCGAGGCAGCTACAAGCGTACTAACACAGGTTGATTTTGTGCAGCATTAACTGAGTTGGAATCTGACTCAGTGCAATAAATTTCGCAGGAGTTATTCGGAGTTTCCATTAATTTTACTTTGTATAGTGTCGCTCCTAATTCCTGGATAGGCGATCGCAGCAGGTGACTGATACAAAGTGCAATATTCTCAGCAGTGGGAACAACTTCAGCAAAGTATGGAACGTCTTTGTTTAAGAAGCTGTGGTCAAATAGCTCAATAACGTACTCTTTTATAGCTTGATTCAAAGCGCCCAAATCAATAATCATCCCAGTGCGTGGATCGATCTCACCTTTGACAGTCACTTCTAAATGATAGTTGTGCCCATGACCGTTGGGATTAGCGCACTTACCGTAAATCTTGAAGTTTTCTTCGCTGCTAAGACGAGGATGAGCTAGCTGATGGGCGGCGCTAAAATAAGTGCTGACTGTGAGGTATGCTTCCATGCCGTTTCCTAAATAATCAGCCCAAAGTTCGGGATGTTCAAAAAGCTGTATACGCACTAAAGGTAAATCGGGTGCAAGCCGTTGCCAAATTACCCTTGCAATGTTTTCTGGGGTGGGTAGAGTTTGTTGAAACTCTGACCATACATCGTTGAGATAGGAAAAGTCCAGTTGACTGGTCACTTTTCGGTTAATAACGTGTTTGACGTTGGACAAGTTGAGAATCATGCCATATTCATCTAATTCTCCAATGAGGGAGACAAATAAGACATAATTGTGTCCATATCCGGGAAATTTTGAACAAGCACCAAATTTATGAATATTTTCTGCTTCACTCAGTTCTGGCAACCAATAGCGATGACTTGCTGAAAATTGAGCCCGACGACTTATAATACATTGCATAAGCAAGCTGGGAGTAAAATTTAAAATTTCTTAAATCTTACTGCTTCCAGTATAAACAAATTCTGGTGTAAGTTGTTAATTGTTGGTTGTTCGTCAATATTCCTGGTTTCACTTGGGACTTACACACTGTACAAATGCACCCACTTATGCATTCAGACAAGTTACCTTTGTCGGTAAGTTTGGCACAACCTAGACGACATTCACTGCTCATGCAACACGCCCAGCTTGCATTGCACCGGTTTGGGCGCTTTGCAGTTTGTCTATCTACCGACTTCTAGTTTGTGAGGCTAACGTTCTTCTGCATAAAATGATTTTGCTTACACCTATTAAGAATACAGAAGAAAAGCTTCTTCATGCTTAACTTCTGTGAAAATCAAACTTTTGTTAATGCCTAAGTTCTCAAAGTATATAGTGGTTGCAAACTTTGCTGAGGCTCTCAAACAAATAAACAACGTTCCCGTCGTATTTTTATTGATAAAAAACACAACTTCAGGAGTAATTTGATGGCAGGACTTCACCGTTACAAAAGCTTCTTAATACAAATTAACCCTAGTACAGGAAGTGACTCACAACAAACTGAGAACATAGTTTTATCTGATAAACCAATAATAATTGGACGAGATGCTAGTTGCTGTGACATTGTTTTAGATTCCACGAAATACCACGAAGTATCCCGTCAGCATTTAAAAATTTCTCCCCTCTCGTCTGAGTCTCCCAGTGATCTGCCTCAATGGGAAATATCCGATTTGGAAAGCCGTAATGGTATTTATATTAATGGTCAGCGCTTACAAGGTTCTCAAATTTTGCAAGTACATGACCAGATCAAACTTGGTCGCAAGGGTCCAGAATTCGTTTTTGAGTATGAACAGATTAGCTTTGTTGGTATCAGCGATATATTCCCTGTCGTCTCAGGAAGGGTAGATTTACATCAGAAAGGTTTCCTTGTTCCGGGCATTGTCACAGTGATATTCGTAGTAGCAATGTTGGCTACTAAAAATAGCAATAACTTCCTCTACATCTTGGCAGCTTACCTAGCTCTTGCAAGCCACTATGTTATTCACAAACTCTGCCATAAACATAAGCCCTGGTGGTTGCTAGTGAGCTTAGGTTTGGCTACTGGTTTACCGCTTTTAACTGCCCATCATGAATTGGCAACTATTTTTTCTGACATCTTACCAGGAGATGCCTCGGAACACAAGGAGAGCATTCTTGCTATCATTCTCAAAGAATTTTTCAAGGCAGGTTTGTTAGAAGAATTGTTTAAAGTGCTGCCAGTGATATTAGTTTACTTTATAGGCAGACTACTCCAATCACCCAAGCGCGAACTCATTGGGGTATGGGAACCTATGGACGGAATCCTTTTAGCGACGGCATCTGCCACTGGATTTGCATTAGTAGAGAGTTTGATGACAGTGCATCAAGAAACTCAAAGCAAAGGTAGTTTTGCCGGATTAACACTTTTAATTCCCCTGATCTTAGGAGATATTTGTGGACAGGTGGCATATAGCGGCTACTTTGGTTACTTCATTGGATTGGGTGCAATGAAACCTAGAAAGCTTTGGCGGTTTATAGGAATCGGCTACCTGACTTCAGCAGCTCTACATACCATTGGAGCGATTATCTCTGAGTTGCAAAAGGAGGGTATACTAGGTAATCCTATCATCGGTAACGTACTCTTAGCTTTGATCGGCTCTCTGGCTTACATATTTTTGATGGCAGCAATCCTCAAAGCCAATCAACTTTCGCCAAGTCACTCACACAAATCTGCCAATGGGTAGAAGACAAGTTAGCTGCAGGCGCGTAATATTGTCGTACCTGCATAGTGTTGTCTCTAATTTGTGTTAATAATAAAGAGCTGTAAGTGGGTGCATTTGTACAGTGGGTAGATTCAGATAACTAAATTATTATGATCACTAACTATAATAACCGCTACACATAGGCACCCAGAGATTCTTGTGCCTCACGGTACATATTAGTGGCAGTGCGGAACATTTCTTGACCAGCGTGCAAGTAACTCTCGTCATAGTTAAGAGGGAAATATGCTAATTGATCTAGCCCATCGCCTATTTGATTAAGACAATAGTAGAGATGGGCTGCTGCTCTTGCTAAACTTGGTGGATTTGGTAAAGAACGAAAAATCAGGTGCGCCTGCTTGAAGTCAGCTTGACAGGCGTGTAAGTAATCCTGAAATTCTTCCAAGAGAATATCATCAAAGGGGTCAGCAGCAAGCTTCTCAATTTGCTCTCGTAAAGAAGCCAAAATGGAAAACAGCAGGCGATTCACTGGCTGATAAACTCGGTGCAGCCATTCCTCTATTTGCTCATCGGCATCTTTTCCAGTTTTTCTTGTCGCCTGGTATTGCTGTTGAGCTGCTGCTGTACGCTGTTGCCTATTGGTAGTGGTTTGTTGAGAACGTTGACGCAGTTTTTGGTCGTAATTTCGGCGATTTTGAATGTCGCCTAAAACCTCATATGCTGCATTGATACGGATAATTTGCTCAGGATCACCTGTACCCTGATTGCTATCAGGATGAAACATCTTAACCAAGCGACGATAAGCTTGCTTAATCTCGGCTTGGCTTGCGTTTGGACTAACTTTGAGTGTTTGGTAGTGGTTTGTCTGATCTGCCATTTATTCAATGTACCGTTAGCTGATGCTAACTGCTAGCTTTGGCTCCAAGTCTTGGAACAACGGTGTACTCAAATACCTTTCTCCAAAACTAGGCGGAATCATCACGGATTTTGCGTTCCTCATTCTCTTTGCGTTGAGCAACACGAATAGCAGCACACAAAGCGGCACCGCTAGAAATACCAGACAGTAGTCCAACTTCATTTGCCAGACGCCTCCCGTAAGCGATCGCCTCTTCATCAGTCACCGAAATGACTTCATCTATAATGTTGACATTCAGCACCTGGGGGAATGAACCCAGCACCAATTCCTTGAATTTTGTGAGATCCTGGTTTTTTGCCAGATAAAACTGGGCTATTTGCGGGTTCAACTGCGATACGCGGAGCGTCAAGCCTCCGGCTTATCGCTTGAAAACTTGGTTTGCGTGCTTTGATAACCTCAGCGACACCTGTAATTGTACCACCTGTTCCCACTCCAGCAACTACTATATCGATCTGTCCGTCAGTATCTTCCCAGATTTCCTCTGCTGTCGTCTCCCGGTGTATTTTGGCTTAGCTGGGTTACGGAGCTGCTGTAACATATAAGCATTAAGAGTAGTATCAACGATTTCCTGCGCCCGTCGAATTGCCCCACTCATGCCTTCAATTCCTGTGGTGAGTTCTAATTGCGCTCCATATGCCCGCAACATTGCCCTTCGTTCAGCGCTCATTGTTTCAGGCATTGTCAAAATTAATCGATAGCCCTTTGCCGCTGCAACCATTGCTAGGGCGATTCCCGTATTTCCAGAGGTAGGTTCCACTAGCAGCGTTTTCCCAGGAGTGATCAACCCTTCTGCCTCTGCCGAGTTAATCATACTTATACCAATTCGGTCTTTTACAGATGCTGCTGGGTTCATACTTTCCAGTTTTACGACAATTTGCGCCACACAGCCTTCAGCTTGAGGAATACGATTGAGTTGCACCAGAGGAGTACGACCGATAAGTTCTGTAATATCACGAGCTATTCGCATACTCAAGTCCTTAATCCTTAGTCATTAGTCAACACTCAATTGTGAACTACCCAACACCCATCTGATTCCAGATACTAAATGTAGTACATTATGTCCAACTGTCGTCTAGAATCGCGTTTTTCACAAAGTTCTGCAAGCGTGTACTTTTGCAAAACTGCGTTTGCCGCCACCCTTGCTTCTTGCCAGATATCTTCGACAACACCACTGTCTAGAGTTTTCGGGTTGATGTCTTCCTCACCTATCCCCACATCTAACCCTTCTAAACAATTCAAAATCTCGAAAAGAGTTATTTTCCAAGGTTCTCGCGCCAATAGATAACCACCCTTTGAGCCGCGCTGGCTTTTAAGTATACCTCCACGCCTCAAAGTTGCTAGCAGTTGTTCTAGATAGCGATCTGGTATATTTTGTTGTGTCGCTATCTGTCGAATTTGCAGCGGTTCCCCGCTTTGGTAATGAGTTGCTAGCTCTATTAGAGCCAAAATTGCGTATTCTGATTTACAAGATAGTTCCACGGGCTGCTTTTGAAAAAGATGATGGGTTTAGAACAAACAAAGTTAAAAGTTAAAAGTTAAAAGATTTTTTGCTTTTTTCTTTCTGACTTTTCTTGTCCTCTTTTCCTAGTATACTCCGGCTATCCGCTAGGGTTTGTTATTTTCAAATATTGCCCTAAATAGTCCGAAGCTTTTATCCCAAATTTATTGACCCCTGTCGCTCAGCAGCTTGTATCCTGAAAAAAAAGGAGGAACCCTTTTCATGAGCTACTCGTTTTAATAGGGCTTGCTCATTCTCTACGTGTAAGACCCCGTAGGATGTACGAAAAATACGATTTTTCTTTCCCCCTACACCCCTACACCCCTTTTCTTCGTCCCCCTACACCCCTAAACCCCTACACCCCTTTTCTTCATCCCCCCTACACCTCTAGTTTTGGTAAAAAACAATGCCCTGGTTTGTGAAGATAGAAGAAGGCAAAGTTGAGAAGTCCACGTTTGATCAATACGTAAGCGCTCATCATGCTTACGTACAGGAATTGATTGCCAAAGGACACAAAGCAAAAACTGGCTACTGGGCGCAAAAAGGTGGCGGTATGATGCTGTTTGAGGCAGCCTCAATGGAGGAAGCACAAACTATTGTGGATCTTGATCCATTGGTACAAAACGATTGTGTTAATTATCAGCTTTACGAGTGGAAAATTGTAGTGGGATGACACACACAAAGCGAAAAATTAATGCTATGCTTTTTAAAGACTCGGATCTACGCGGCTGTAACGCCCAAATCTTGTCAGGACCGGAAGGTAGCAGCAATACGGGATGCTTATAGCAGGCGTAGTCTCCGGGTCGCCCTATTTTAGGAGCGCAAAAGCAGCAATGCCCGGTTTTGGAGATGTTGTAAAAAAAGCTTTTTACCTTGGTGTTGGGTTGGCTTCTTACGCCGGAGAGAAAGCAGGGGGGACAATAACCGAACTGCGATCGCAAGTCCAAAAGCTAGCAGATGAAATGGTTGCGCGGGGTGAAATGACGACAGACGAAGCCCGCCGGTTTGTAGAAGATATGATGAAGCAAGCCCAAAGCGTACCCGCATCTGATACAACAGCTTCTAAAACCTCTCCCTCAGAACCACGTCGGATTGAGATTCTAGAGGAAGACGAGGAGTCAACCACTGTAAAAGTCACTCAACCTACTGAGAATGTTGATAAACTACGCGATCAAGTCAAACAAATGCAGGAAGAACTACGTAGGTTACAACGCGATAAGTAGTTACTCCCTTCCCGGTATAAGATTATCGATGTAATTTCTTCTCCCCTGCACTCAAGCGCTCCCCTGCACCTAAGCGCTGCCTAAACGGTAATCTTCGGGCATCGAAAGGAGTAGAAGGCTGGCAGAAGTGGTTCAGCATGAAGCTGAAAAATTTCTTAATAATGTAAAATTTTTATTAAAAAATAGTCCTTTGGATGTACAAAAGTGCTCCCAGCCATGTAGCATTAAGCGTCCAGTAACTAACTTGTAAGGACGTCGGGTTTATGGAAAAGTGGCAAGAAGAGTTTTGGGACATGATAGAAATAGTGGCTGATGAAGTAGAACGCTTCTTCGTGGGCATGACGGAGATGGTAGATACCTTTTTTGAGTTCACAGAAGAGATTACCGACCAAGTACAAAATACTATAGCCACCGAGTTAGATCAGTATTTACAAGAACTGGCTGATCCGATTTTGGAAATTTACAGCGAACTGGAAGACATTGTTACAGATGATATTGATCTGGGTTTTCCTTATCCTGTTGAAGCCTGTCAAGAAAAAAATCCCGCTTGCATTGGTTGTCGTCATTACCACGGTCAAGTGTATGGTGGAAATTTGTTAGTTTGCGGTATGCATCCTCACGGTTGGGAAGATGAGAATTGTCCAGACTGGGAACAGGAAGAGTTATGATGAGTTAGTCAATAGTCCAAAGTCCAAAAGAAAAAATTTTTGACTGTTGACTGTTGAGTGTTGATTTTTGACTGTTGACTATGGAAATCAAATATGGAGAACGCAACATTGCGGAAGGGCAACTGATCACATTTCCCAATCCGCGTGTTGGCAGGCGATACAATATTGACATTACTCTGCCAGAATTTACGTGTAAATGCCCGTTTTCTGGCTATCCTGACTTTGCGACAATTCACATTAGCTACATCCCTAATGAACGAGTCGTGGAATTGAAGGCGCTCAAACTTTATATTAATAGCTATCGCGATCGCTATATTTCCCACGAAGAATCTGCCAATCAAATCCTAGACGATTTTGTTGCTGCTTGTGATCCAATGGATGTTACTGTTAAGGCAGATTTCACACCTCGCGGTAATGTGCATACGGTGATTGAAGTGCGACATCAAAAATCATAACTCTAGAAAGGTCTATTAATAACAACGGTTATGATCTCAAAAAGGCTGCTTGCTATGACAGTCGGAGGTTTGCTGTTTGCAGCCACCGCTTCAGTTGCTTCTTCTCCAGATGCTTGGGCACAACATCAACAAGAGGTTATTTCAAGTTGTCTTAAGGTGAGTGGCTTACGTAATGCTCAAGCTGTTGGAAATATTGTCGGTTTTGGAGATGATGTTGGGTACGATGCGCTGCTTGTACGAGGAAACTACCCACAACCGCACATGAACAATCGTGCTGGAGAATTTCTTTGTCTGTTCAATCGGAAAACTCGCAAGGCTTATACTAATGAGGCAAACCAACTGAGGCAGCCATCTGTACAGTCAAGTCAACGTCAGCGTTAAGGCAGATTTCACACCTCGCGGTAATGTACATACCGTGATTGAGGTGCGTCATCATAAGTAAGAAATTAAATCGTAGTAGTCAGATGTGTATTTGAGATGCGATCGATTTGACAGTTCTCTTGTCATCACGCTTTTTGATAACTTGTGCAGGCACGCCGACTGCAACTGACAAAGGTGGAATATCTTTAGTCACAACCGATCCTGCACCAATAATACTACCCCGCCTAATTGTAACCCCATCTAGTACTCTCACCCCACTTCCCAGCCAGCAATCATCCTCAATCACAATTCCTTTGACACTTAATCCCTGTTCTCTGAACCTCCGGTTAGGATCTGCAAAAATGTGATTATTGGCGTAGAGTGATGAGTGCGATGCAATCATACAATCTTTACCAATCTTGATGAAACCTGGGCCAGCCATACAAACGTAGGGACCGATGTAAGTGTGTTCACCAATATGAATATGACCATCTTGGTGACCACCGTAAGCTCTAATATCGACACCACGATCAATTGACACGTTTGACTCAAAGCAAATCTTATTACCTTTATTGCTCAGATAAGTGCCACTATATATACGGACATTATCTCCAATCTCAATAGTGCGCGTCCCGATAAACCGGACATTAGGTTGGATATAAACTGATTTTCCGACTCGACCGAAAATAGTGCGATAGACTATGTTTCGTAGCACTTTACCGATGGGGGTAGGAATTCCTCCCAGGAGTCCTGTTAAGATGTATTCCTTCCCGTAAAGTTGCAATAATTGAAAAGTTGAATTTTCCGCACTCATGCTTTTTAGCTCCCCTGTTGAATATAAACTGAAGCTTAGATTCCAGAAAAAATAATGTGTTCTGATGAGAAAACATCAGATGCGTAACATCAGGTTTGTCAAATGCTTACCCAACCTGAGGACTTATTAAAATCAAGAGTCCTCAAGTTAATATTAAGTATTCATCGCAACGCAAACAAGGAGTGAAAAAGTTTCACTTGCATGCAAATGTCATTGTTGATTTTAGGAGTGAAATTTCCCACCAAATATCAGTACATCAAGTCAGGGTGGAGTGTCTCCAACTTCGGCCATCACATTAAAATTGATCATCGGAGCGAACAAATAAATACTTCCCCGACAACTATAACGGCTCTCTTGCAGCCTGTTTTTGGATTCCGCTGCTCTAATCATGAGGTGCAAAGAGAATTGACATTTTAACTACAGCGCCTCTATTGTGACGCAGATAATCATTATATTACATCTTAAAATTTGATTTAAAAATTTTTTTTCAATTACCTATAATATTTTCATCAAAATCAAAAAATTCAAAAGATTATACATGTCGTCATCCTAAATGAGCCGTGAAGGATTTCACCAGAGTAAGTTTTCTGATAACTCAAATAGGATTGCGATTGTACAGAGACATTAAGGCGTTTAAACTTCGATAGGTGAAGATCCCTCCTGTTTTGGCTCTAAACTCAACTTATCCAAAATCTCCAGCATTTCCCGCTCAAAAGTAACTTGGGCACGATTCGTTTTTCCACCCACATATAAGCGACCATCTTTCTGCAACACCCAAATTTGGGAGTGAGAAAAGTAACTCATCACTACACCTAGCATCAGCAAGGCAAATCCTGTATAAACAATTGGTATTCCTGGATCTGCTTTAATTTGCAAGCCAGTACTACCAAGGACATCCAGAATTTTAAGGGTAACACCATTGACAGATGTGGACATTCCAGTGCGAACAGTGTCAACCAACTTGCCAGTTGCATCATAAATCAACACCGTTCCCTGCAAGTCTTTTGTGAGTAGAGAGACACCCTCACTCAAATCTGGTTTAGTCGGAATCCAAGTTCCCCAGATGCGTCCCTGACCGTTGGTGTTTAGTTGCGCCATCGGTATTTGAAAAATGGGGCTTTTGTTCACACGGACTCGAACAGCAGAAATTCCCCAATCAGTTTGGTAGAAAGTCACGCCGCGATAACGCAGAGGACTGTTAACGAAAATCGTCTTGCGGTCAACTTCCTGTTCTTGATTGTTCAAAACAGACATGTCTGAGTAAAACTGGTCAATTCCACCAGAAGCGGTGTAGTCAATCCAAAAGCGATTGACTCGCACAGACCAATCTTTGGGTACTGCTGTTGCCCAAGGCCCGGCATCTATGATATTTTTCACTTGAAACGTATTACCACTGCTCACCATTTCCTGAGCAACAAAACCAGTCATTGCTCCCCAAATAGATCCCAGAAGAATTGTCACAATACCTACGTGAACCACAATCGGTCCGATTCGTCCGATTAGACCTTTGCGGGCGTAGAGAGTATCATCTTTTTCTTGAAAAACTTTGTAGCGGCGATTTTGCAAAAGTTGAGTCAGGGGATTGACAGAACCATTGTCTAGTTCCGCACTCAAAGCTAACTTTTGAAATTGACGAGGTTCATCGTAAAATTTCCACCGACGGGCAGCTTTTAAAGCTGGTAGCTGACGAGTAAAGGTACAAGCAGTTAAACTTGTTCCAAAAAAGATGAGTAATGCTAAAAACCACCAAGTTCGATAAACATGGTCTAAGCCCAGTGTTAAAAGAACTTTCCAGGTCAGAAAACCAAATAAAGCTGGGTGTTCTGGGTAGTTAGCTTGGTAGAATGCGATCGATTGACCTTGCTCTATAACTGTACCAGTGACGCTGAAGATTGCAATGGCTAACAGCATCACAATTGCTAAGCGTAAATCTGTCAGCACGGGCAATAACTCTTGTCGCAATAACTGCCCAAATGCTGACCATATAGATTTTTTGTCAACTGAATCTTCTATAGTCATTTCTCTAATATTTACCTGAAATTTACCTGAAAACTTCCACTGGAATCCGAGAAACTAAAGAAAGCACACCAAATCCTACCAACAAAGCACCGCTGATTGGGTTAATCCAACCTGACCAACGCCGCAATTCTAGCAATTTCTTAATCGAAGCAGTAAACGTACCGGCTAAGATTAACGGTGCGACATAACCTGCTGTGTAGGAAATCAGCAAAACAGCACCTAGAATTAAGTCTTGCGTGTTGGCAACCCAACCAAGTAAGCTTGCTAAAACAGGAGTACTGCAAGGAGAGGCAACTAAACCGAAACTCAGACCAATCAAATAAGCTCGCACTCCTTGGGGTAATTCTTTAGAAATCCACTCTGTTCCACCAAAAGAGGGCAATTGCAATGGTAAGGCATCTAATAAATTCAGCCCCATGAGAATGGCTATGATACTGACAATAATTGGTAACCCAATTCCTACCTGACCATAGACTTTTCCCACAAAAGCTGCTATGATACCTAGTGCTGCTAGTGTAGTAGCCAATCCCAAAGCAAACCACGTTGATTGGGCAACGGCTTGCAGACGGCTTTTCGCTTCATAACCACCGATATAACCAATCGTAATCGGTAGCATGGAAAGCATACAGGGTGTCAGGCTAGTGAGCAACCCAGCGATAAAAATGACGCCAACACTCAGCAAACTTAAGTGCGTGAGTTGGTTGGCGACAAGGGTGTTAGCGAATTGTTCTAGTTCGTAAAGTCGGGTTTGCAGGGTTTCAAGCATGGGAGATCCAAAAGCAGGAAATGCTTAGTATGCTTGAATTTTAGCTTAATTTTGCATTGAGGCTCCACGGGTCACCACACCTCTTGGTAATCCAAGCTGTTCTGGAGTGACAGGTTTACCCTCCTGCACGAAATCAAAACTCTTTTTCACCATTGGCCCGTGGATGAATATTGTCCACGCTTGTTGATGATCTTTGATCCAGATGCTGTGGTGTTTGTATGCAGACCGGAAAATAATTGAACCTGGTCCATACCACTTTACCCCATCCTCAGTTTTCTCCCAATAGCCACCCTTCAAAATCAGACTGACGTTAGGCCAAGGATGATTGTGAAGTACTCCTTTATACCACTCTGGTCGGTCTAAAATATGGTTAAGTGTGATATTAAACCACTTATTTGCTGAGAACAAGATAAAGTGGGTATGCTGTCGAGCTTGTGTCTTTGCTAGATTGTTGTAGGCAGTTAGGACAGGTCGAGACTCTAGATACTTTTTGAACCATTTTTGAAACATATCTATCAAGCAATAAAGATGCCATTACATTGATAGTATATCCGAAAAATTATGTAAGAAAAAATACCAGAATTAACAGGCTCGTAAATTTGAGGTTTTATCTTTGGGCATGGACATAGTCCACAAAGTAAAATTTAGGACTAAGCCAGAATTTGAGCCAAGTATAAACTGATAGACTTAATAGTGCGGTAATAACTAGGGGTAAACCAACCTTAACTCGGAGTGTATCAGGAAGGATAGCAACTCCGGAAACAGTAATGGCAAAATATGCTAGGAGCACCACCTGCAAACGCTGTATTGTCCTCAGGACACCTCGGCAGCTACTGCAATGCTGAGTGTGCTGTTTGTAGCGATCTAGCATTACAGAACGGTTATCATTAATTTCCAAGTTTTCGGGAACACTTGTTCCGGTTTCGTTCCACGGTAGCTGTCCGTGGCAATACTTGTCAAACCAATTCCTAAACTCAATCACTAAACGATCTGCGCTTGTAGGTAGCTTGTAAGCAGTTTTCCAGGTTTCAAAAGATTTTTTCTTCTGCTGAAAAAAGTGCTCTTGCTGATGTAGAAGTATCATATCTCCATCAAGCACCTGATTACGAGCTGTGATGTGTTCCCACCAACGAGGTTTTAGACGATGGAGTGTTTTAGCAAAGTTACGGGGAAATTGAGCGACAATCCTTGACTTACCTGGAGACACTGGAATGCAATAAGTAACAAGTCCTATCTGCTTTCCGGAGTCACCGAAATTAATTGCATACTCCAAGCGACAAGGTGGCTCAAAAGTGATTGTTGATTTTGTGAAACTTGTTTTATAAGTTGCTTCAATCACATTTGGTGTTGATTGCTCAATTTTCATGGGGATGGGTACTGCTTTTGAGCGATCGCCCTGCACCCCATGATGAGCAAAAGGAACATGACTCGGATCAGTCACATTCTCAATCAGGGTTTGCCAGTCATATTCCAAATCGCGCACATAAGAAGACCAAACAAACCCTTTACTAGCATCTACTTGAGGTGACAGAGGTAACGGCGTGGTAACAGCTTGTGCTGCTGACTTCACATCAGGCCAAACCCAAAGTAAACCATTTTCCTGGCGAACTGGGAATGTGACTGCACAGAATTTTTCTTGGTTCTTAGTAAGAATCTCTGGATTTTCTGCTTGGGGAATGTGTGTGCAGATTCCTTGAGAATCAAACTGCCAGCCGTGATAACTACACATTAAATCACCAGTCTGCTCATCAATAAGCCCTTCACTTAAGGGGGCAAGGCGATGAGGACATTGATCTAAAAACACCTGGTAAGTTCCAGATGACTTAGGCTTCCAGATAACTAGGCGGAGTCCCAAAAGAGTGACTGCATTTGGGCGCTTTGGATCAAGATCTTCAACGGGTAACAGAGGATACCAGTGGTGAAAAAAGTTGAATTCAGATTGCATGTTACTTCTAAGGATTTAATAAATTAACAACTCAGTTGTCAAAATTCAGAAGCCAAAATTCTGGGGTGCATCCCAATCCATGAAAAAAGACGATTAGTGAAATTTTAACCAAAGCAAGCTAGAAGCCCACACTACGAGAAACCACAAATTTAAACATTTGGGATGCTCCCAAATTATGGATTACCCTTGAAACTATTCCTCAGTGCGACTCTCCCCAGCGATACCACTTGCGAAAATTAGAGCCGTCACTCACTGCTAACCCAATCTGGTGCTGTGATGACAGTTCATCGTAGCCGCCTTCGTTAGCACCAATATAGTACATGCGGAAACTTCCATCATCCATCGGCACGACACAAGGGGTACCAATTGCCCTTGCATCCCAATATCCAGAACCCTTTTGGGCATGGCAAAAGACGGAACCACCGGATTGCTCACCCTGATCTTTTTTCCAATCAATGCCGTCATCAGATATAGCAATACCAATGGAGTGGTATCCACTACTGTTGACACCTTCGTAAAACATCACGTACTGACGATTGATTTTCAGCACCTGACGAGTACCAATGCCTCGCTCGTCAAAGCTACCCGGCTCACCTGGTGCCAATATCTGACCAACTTTTTCCCAACGCAAACCATCAGTGGATACTGCTAATCCCACGAGAAATTCTCGCTGGCGGTTGAGGGTGTGGTAGTACATTTTCCAACTACCATCATCATCGCGCAGTACCTGTGGCCACGAACAAAACAGTTCATCAAACTCCCCCGCCTTGCCGACATCCAGGAATGCTCCTTGGTAAGGACCTTCAAGACGCACCCAATGAATACCATCCCGAGAAAGCGCACAACCGGGACGCATTTGGATGCCTTTAGGTTTGGATTTTCCTAAGTCTAGAACTTTGTGGTCACCACCGAAATACCACATCCAATAGAGATTATCGAAGTATGTCACATTACTGACCCCAACATGGGCTGAGTCAAATCGACTTGGATCTGGACTTGGCTCAAACACAGCACCCATAGTTAGAGGACCTTTTAGCCTTTGCCAGTCAACACCGTTAGCGGAAATGGCCAAACCACAGCGACCAGTAGGCAAATTAATTTCTCGGTCAAAGCTGGCATCTCGACCGTAGTACCACATTTTCCAACTTCCATCAAGACAACGCATGACATGGGGTGAGGAAACACGTTCGGAATCCCACCATCCCTCTGGGCCTGGTGTCAATATTAAACCAGGTTGATTAACTGTTGTTATTTGATTGCTCATAAAATTTTCCTAAATAGCCGAGACAGCAAAAGTTGATGTTTTAAATCAGCTAGTCAACTTGAGTGCAGTCAGGAATATCCTGTCAGTGAGAGGAAACTTGTTAGCATAGCGCTACTTGATGCACTTTTGTAAGCATATTTGTAAGTATAGCAGTCCTAAATCCTGAGCCACTGCGGGCACGCTTTGCGCTTACGTGAAAAACAAGATCCCCGACAACTGTTACGAAATCAGGGATCTGTGTCTTTTAATTTTCACCAAATCAAAGATTCGTTTGATTTTTTAACTTTGGATATCCAGCCTTTGTATGAATTCAAAATTTCTGAGTAGGGAATTGTGGTTTCAAAAATGAGATCAATAAGTGAAGGTGCGAAGTTCTTGGGAGATACTTTGTGTAAAATTTTAGCAATACTTTCCCTGAGTATAAATTCAATAAATAATCCAGTAGACGAGGGAAAAGCATAGTCGCCAAGCTCCACTAGAGCAAGACCATCGGGCTTGCGGCGTATAGTAAACTGTTTGAGAACATCGGCTAAATTGTCAGAATACTCGTTCAAAAGATTGTCAAATACGACCACATCTTCAAGTGCTGCATTGCAACCTTGACCAATAGAGGAAGACACTGCATGAGCGGCGTCTCCAATTAATAGCACACTGTCACCTTGATGGTAACGGTTACAGCGAACTGTTAAAATTCTCGATATCGGTTTATTGAGGAAAGCTTCAGCTTCCTCCTGGGTCATTAATCGACCAATTTCTGGAAAATTACTTTGAAAGAATTTGAGAACCTCTTGGGTTGTGGAAAGATTAGCCACCTGATTTTTTTCAGGCGGAAAATTGATAGCACCACTCATTGTTCCATCTACTTGATGTAGCGCCACCATGAGTGTTCCATCATCTAGTCTCCAGGTATGGATATTATCTGCTTTCAGGTGTGTTCCTAACTTTTCGCTACTGTCTAGGTAAATCGATTTGTAGTCATTGGGGTAGTACTTCTGTTCACATTCAAAATCTTCTGTAGTCACAAAAGACTCTCTCACCACAGAACGTCCCCCATCTGCACCAACTAATAGATCATAGTCAATGGTGAAATCCTCTTCTGTTTCCAGGTTTTGCAACTTTACCTTTTTGGGTGCAAAATCGACGGAAGTGCATTGACAGTTGAAGTGAATGTTGAGCCGGTTGTTATCGTATTTTTGGGTTAAATTTTCCAATAGGGCGATCGCCAAGTTTGTACGATCAAGTGTGACGAGAGGTTTCTTTCTTGGCGTCAACCGCGTCTTGCCATTTTTTTGGTGAAACATCGTTCCCGTCATCTCTACACTAATCGCTTTAACTGCTTCTTCCAAACCCTCAATTTTTCTCAAAGCGCTCATTCCCCTTTCATTTAGGGAGATGGGGTAGGTTCTAGAATTTGAGAATGAGACAGTTCTAGGATCATTGCGCCGCTCATAAATGTCAACTTGGTATTTGTCGCCACGATGCAACAGGTAGTGAGCAAGTAGGAGTCCGCTAGGTCCTGCACCGATAATTGCGATTTTCTTGACCATGATTTTTACCAATTGAGACTGATACTTTATAGCTCTTTTGGAACATGGATTGCTTTAATTCTGTTTTACTGCAAGTTTCCATATTTTCATCTTCCTTGGGACAGAACTAACAAATTTCTTCCCAAGTAAAGGAGAATGACTAGCAGAGATTTCTACGTGTTACTTTAAATTAGCAAAACCTCAAAACCAAAGTGGCGTAGATGTGCAGTTGAAGTATCTACTCCACATCTACGCCAAGTCTGTATTGCATCACTTTTTATACAGCCTTATTGATTGTTTCCACTACTATCTGAAGGAACTGGTTCTGACGGCGGAGATGGATTTTGAAGCAGAGGTAATTGGTTACCCGAATCATTTTGACTGTCAGATGTGCCTAGACTTCTTTTGCGCCGATTGGAGGGTTGCTGTTCATTCTGCTCGGAAGAAGAATTTTGCTCTAATGGTGGAGTTAAAGTCGGTGGCTGTGGAGTTACTTGTCCGGAATTTGGTTGTATGGGTGTCCTTGGTATATCTTGCCCGCCCGTGATCCCAGTTTCTGGAGGGGTTAACGGCGCTGTTTCTGGAGGTGTTGATAAGGCTCGTCTTTTACGTCCAGAATTTTCTTGCTCGTTAACAGCTTCGCGGCTTCTCTGTTCTGATTCTTGTTGTCTTTTTCTCTGAGCCTCTAGTTTTTCCTGTCTTTCTCTTTGACGCTGCAGAGCTTCTTGGTTAGTTCGCGAGCCTTGGATAGCAAAATTTGCAAATAATTGTACGTTTTGTTTTCCAGCAGCTGCGGTATTTAATTTAAAGTGTTTTGCAGAGTCTACCAGTGCGTCATCCAGCTCTTTGTGACCACTAGGGCTGATCAGCCGGACGTTGTTAACATTACCATTTTTGTCAATATCAAAAGCAACACCTGGTCTGCCTTCAATACCTCGCTGTTTAGACTTTTCTGGATACTTGATATCACATTTGATACACTCGGCAAAATCCAACTGTGAAGGAGCAGGGGTTCTTGGTTTGGGAGCTGTCGCTACTTGTGTCTTAGTACTTCCTTGTCCACTACCAGTACCTGAACCGATACCTGAACCGATACCTGAGCCTGTACCTGAACCGATACCTGAGCCTGTACCTGAACCGATACCTGAGCCTGTACCTGA